>JAYUWF010000305.1:0-11864 GCA_043753685.1 Herminiimonas sp. | reverse complement strand
GAAAAGATCCGTCAGCTGCATCCCGAGTATCAAAGCACTGCCTACACCCAGGGCTTCCTGTCGGCGATGCTGCTGACCGAAGCCGTCAAGAGGACGCTCGACGCCGGCAAACCGCTCGATGGCAAGAACATGAAGGCGGCGCTGAACTCGATCAAGAACTTCGACACCGGCGGCATCATCGGCACGCCGATCACGATCAAGGGCAATTCGATTCCGGTCGGGCGCATCTACAAGGCCGACATGAAGCAAAAGAAAATGCTGCCGGCCTCCGACTGGATCACGCTCGAACAATAAGGAAGCGATCGTGACTGCAATGGCAGAGCCGGCCACCGACATGGTCCTCGAAGTCAACAACATCGAGGTGGTCTACAACAAGACGGTACAGGTCCTGCGGGGCCTGTCGCTGGCGGTCCCGCGCGGCAGGATCGTTGCGCTCCTGGGCAGCAACGGCGCCGGCAAGTCGACCATGTTGAAAGCCGTCTCGCGTTTGCTGTCGCTGGAAAATGGCGACATGACGCGCGGTGAAGTGCGCTTCAACGGCGCCGACATCACGCGCAGCAAACCGCACGATCTGGTGCGCGCCGGCCTGTTTCACGTGATGGAAGGCCGGCGCGTCTTCGAGGACCTGACGGTGGAAGAAAACCTGGTCGCGGCAACCTATGCCCTGCAGGGCGCGGCGCTCAAAAAGCCGGACTTCGATCTGGTCTACGAATACTTTCCGCGCCTGCACGAGCGGCGCAATGGCCTGGCAGGTTATCTGTCGGGTGGCGAGCAGCAGATGCTGGCGATCGGCCGCGCATTGATCGCGCAACCGACATTGATTCTGCTGGATGAGCCTTCGCTCGGACTGTCGCCGGTGCTGGTGGAAACCATCTTTACGATCATCGCCCGTATCAATGCCGAACGGGGTGTGTCGATGCTGCTGGTGGAGCAGAATGCATCGGTGGCGCTGGCCGTGGCCGATTACGGTTACATCCTGGAGACCGGCAAGGTGGTCATCGACGGCAGTGCCGAAACGCTTGCCGCCGACCCCGACGTACGCGAGTTCTACCTGGGCGTCGGCGCCGAGGGCGGCAGCCGGGGTTTTCGCGAACTGAAGCATTACAAGCGCCGCAAGCGCTGGCTGTCGTGAGCGGCTACGAACTGACCCAGGGCCAGATGCTGCGCGAGCAGGCGCGCCTGCGACCCGACGTCGCGGCGATCCGGCAAAAGGAATTCGGAATCTGGCGTCCGCTGTCCTGGGCGGGTTACTACGACCGTGCGCGCGATGTCGGCCATGGCCTGCGCTTGCTCGGCCTCGGGTCCGGCGCCCACGTCGGCATCCTGTCGGAAAACCGCATCGAATGGGTCTTGGCGCAACTCGGCGCCAGCTTGGTCGGCGCCATCACGGTGGGTGTCTATTCGACCAGCCCGGCAAATGAAATCGCGTATGTGCTGGGCCACGGCGATGTCGAGATCGTCATCTGCGAAGACCAGGAACAGGCCGACAAGGTACTGGCCTGCATCGAGCAACTGCCGCGCCTCAAGAAAATCATCGTCATCGAGAAAAAGGGCTTTGACGAAACCCGTGCGCTCGACCCCGAGCGGGTGGTGCGCTTTGCCGACATGGAAGCAGCCGGCGCGCAGCACCGGCGCGATCATCCGGCGTTGGTCGACGCCTGCCTGGATGCGCAGCAGATGGACGACACTGCGCTCATCATCTACACCTCCGGCTCGACCGGCAAGCCCAAGGGTGCGATGATTGGTTACGCCAACATCGCCGCCATGGCGCCGGGCGTGGTCGACCGGCTCGGGCTCGATGCCGGCACCACGCACCTGTCGTATCTGCCGTTGTGCCATGTGGCGGAACAGATGCTGACCGCTTTCGTGCCGCTGTACCTAGGCTCGCGAGTAGATTTCGGCGAATCGATCCGCACCGTGCAGGAAGACCTGCGCGAGATCGGCCCGTCGATGTTCCTCGGCGTGCCGCGCATCTGGGAAAAACTGCATTCTTCGATCGCCATCAAGATTGCCGAAGCGGGTGGAGTACGGCGCTGGCTGTTCGAGCGCGGCATGCGCGCCTGCGCGCCGTTCGCCGAGCGCGCCGCGCATCAGCGCACGCCGATGCAGAAAGTGACCTTCTGGTGGTACTACCTGCTGGTGTTCCGGGCGCTGCAAAACTTCATCGGCCTGCGTCGGGCGCGTATCGCACTGACCGGTGCGGCGCCGATCTCCCCGGTGATCGTGGCGTTTTTCCGGACCATGGGCATACCCCTGGTCGAGGTCTACGGCATGACCGAGTCGAGCGGCATGGTGCTGGGCCAGGATCCGGATGCGGTCTGCTTCGGCAATGTCGGCCTGCCGACGCTGGGGGTGGAGCACCGCTTGTCCGACCAGGGCGAATTGCAGATCCGTGGCGGCGTCGTCTTCAAGGGTTATTACCGTAATCCTGAAGCCACCGCTGCGACCATCGTCGACGGCTGGCTGCATACCGGCGACGTTGTGCGTGAGGAGGATGGCGGCCTGAAGATCGTCGATCGCCTCAAAGACATCATGATCACCGCCGGTGGCAAGAACCTGACACCGTCCGAAATCGAAAACACAATGAAGTCAAGCCACTTCATCAAGGAGTGCATCGTCATTGCCGACGCCCGAAAGTACGTGGCAGCGCTGATCCAGATCGACTACGACGCCGTCGCGCAGTGGGCCGAGTCCCGCAACCTCGCGTTCACGCATTTCCGCTCACTGGTCGATACAGCTGCAGTACGCACCTTGATCCAACAAGAAATCGATGCCGGAAACGCCCGTCTGGCGCAGGTATCGCAGGTGCGCAAGTTTCATTTGTTGACGCGGGAACTCGACCATGACGACGGCGAAGTGACGGCAACCATGAAAGTTCGGCGCAGCAGCATCACCAGGACCTACGCCAACGAAATCGAAGCGCTGTATCGCTGAGCGCGGTGCACGGATCGATTCATTAAAGAGAAAGACAGGTGAGCGAGCGATGGCAACCAAGCGCAGTAGAGTGCCGGCCGACCGGGACGCGGCCATTTCCAACACTACCCACGTGGCGCCGCTGGCAATCTCGCCCTGGAAAAGGATGCAGGACCCGGAAAACGAGCGCGCCATCAAGCGCGACGCCGTCCTGCGCACCGCTGCCCAGATCTTCAATGAAAAAGGCTTTCACGCGACCTCGCTCGATGAAGTCGCCGAGCGGCTCCAGATCAGCAAGCCAACCTTGTATTACTACGTCAAGAACAAGGACGATATCCTGTTCCAATGCGTTAATCGCGGCCTGGAAATGATGCAACAGGCAATCCGGGAAGTCGGCCAATCCGGCGGCACCGCGCGCGACAAGCTGGTGGCCGCCATGCGCCAGTATGCGCACATCACCACCATGGATTTCGGCATGTGCGTCATCCGCGTCGGTGAAGATCCGCTGCCGCCCGAGAGTCGAGCAGAGCTGCGTCGCATCAAGGGTGCGATCGACCTGGAATTTCGCGCGCTGATCCAGCAGGGCATCGAGGAAGGATCGATGATCCGATGCGACCCGAAGATGGCGGCCTTCGCGATCGCCGGCGCCCTGAGCTGGATCGGCCGATGGTACCGACCGGACGGACCCGATACGCCCGACCAGATTGCCGATCAATTCATTCACCTGCTGGCCATGGGACTGTGCAGCGCGAAGGGCGGCAATCTGAAACGCGCCGCCGGAAAGCCGGCGCAATCTGCCAGGCCTGTCGCGGTGGCAGTCGGACCGGCGCAGAGCTGACCTGTCCAAGTCATTCGAACCCATTATTCCTGCCCATCCATCCAAGGCAAACCATGTCCATTACCGTACAACACAGTGATCCGGCGGCGCCGGTCCTGCTGCAGCGCGACGGCGGCGTTGCAATCCTGACGCTGAATCGTCCCGGCAGCATGAATGCGCTCGACATTCCGATGGCGCAAGCCTTCTACGGGTGTTGCCTGGCCTTGCAGGGCGACCCGGGCGTGCGCGCGGTCGTGATCAAGGGTGCAGGCCGCGCCTTCGGCGTCGGCGGCGATCTGGCCGCCCTGCGCGACGATCCCGCCGCCACGGCGATGGCGTTGATCGAACCCTTGCACCAGGCAGTGCGTTTGCTGACGTCGATGGATGCGCCGGTCATCGCCAGCCTGCATGGCGCCGTCGCCGGTGGCAGCATGAGTCTGTCGATGGCGTGCGATCTGGCGATCGCCGCCGATACGGCACGCTTCAATCTCGCCTATGTGAACGTCGGCGCCAGTTGCGATCTGTCGGGCTCATGGCATTTGCCGCGCCTGGTCGGCCTGCGCAATGCGATGGCAATCGCGCTGCTGGGCGACAGTCTGGATGCGGCCGAGGCGTTGCGCCTGGGACTGGTCAACCGGGTGGTGCCGGCGGCCGAACTGGAAGCCGCCACGATGGCGCTGGCGCAGCGGCTCGCCGCTGGCCCGACGCTGGCGATCGGCCGCACCAAACGCTTGCTGCGCCAGTCGCTCGATAACAGCCTGTCGACCCAGCTCGATCTGGAGCGCGACAGTTTTCGCGACAGTACTGGCACGGCGGATTTCGGCGAAGCGCTGGACGCATTTTTTGGCAAGCGGGCGCCGTTCTTCGGCGGTCACTAAGCCATTTCACTTTCACACGATTCTTTTTTTGAAAGATCACTGCCATGGCTGAAGCCGTCATCATCGATGCAATCCGCACCCCATTCGGGCGACGCAAGGGCGCCCTGCGTGATACCCGTCCCGACAGTCTGCTGGCGGGAACGCTGCAGCATCTTTTGCAGCGCAATCAGGTCGCACCCGAGCGCATCGAGGACGTGGTCACCGGTTGCGTCAGCCAGGCCGGCGAGCAGGGCGCCAATGTGGGGCGACTGGCGGTTCTGCTGGCCGGCATGCCGGTGTCGGTCCCGGCCGTCAGTCTGAACCGGATGTGCGGCTCGAGCCAGCAGGCGGTGCATTTCGCGGCGCAGGCGATCGCTACCGGCGACATCGATTATGCGATCGGCTGCGGTGTCGAGAGCATGACGCGGGTGCCGATGTTTCTCGACCTGACGCTGGGCCAGCGCGACTTCCAGGGTTTCACGGAATTGAATCCGGCCCTGCGCGAGCACTACGCCCTGATCCATCAGGTCGAAAGCGCGGAACGCATTGCCGACCAGTGGCAGCTCTCGCGCACCGAGCTGGACGAATATTCGAAGCAAAGCCACCGGCGCGCCGCTGCAGCGGCCGCCGCCGGACGCAATCGCGAGATCGTCGCCACCGCCGGTGTCGATGTCAGCGGCGCCGCCCTGATGCTGGCGAGCGACGAAGGCATCCGCAGCGTGATCGACGATGTCCGCATGGCGGCCATGCCCCCGGTCTTCCGGGCGCCGGGCGAAGGCGTCATCACGCCGGCCAATGCCAGCCAGATCGCCGATGGCGCAGCCGCCGTGCTGCTGGCCGATCGCGACGTTGCGCTGGCCGATGGCTTGCGCCCGCGCGCGCGCTTTCGGGCCCGGGTTGCCTGCGGCTCCGACCCGGTGTTGCAATTGACGGGAGTGATTCCGGCTACTCGCATGGCGCTGGCGAAGGCTGGCCTCTGCATGGCGGATCTGGACTGGATCGAGATCAACGAGGCATTCGCCTGTGTGGTGCTGTCCTGGGCGCGTGAACTGTCGCCCGACATGGACAAGGTCAATCCGTGGGGCGGCGCCATCGCCCACGGTCATCCGCTGGGCGCGACCGGCGCTGCGCTGATGGCGAAGATGTTGAATGGACTGGAAGCGACCGATGGCGAATTCGGCCTGCAGGTGATGTGCATCGGGCACGGCATGGCGACGGCGACGATCCTGCAGCGTCTCTAAACGTGTTCGGGCGCGGCCTCGGCGGCGGCCGCCGGTGCCACCGGCAGGCAGACCCGGAAAGTTGCGCCCTGGCCGAGGCCGGCGCTGCGGACGCTGATGGTGCCGCCGTGCAGTGCCGTCAGGCTGTGTGCGATGGCCAGCCCCAGTCCGACACCGCCCCGGCGGCGGGTCGAGGAGGCATCTTCCTGCCGGAAGCGGTCGAAGACATGCGGCAGGAACTCGGCTGAAATGCCGCAACCGGTATCGCTGACTTCGAACACCACCGAATCCGCGTTCGCCTCCACGCCTACCTCGACGCTGCCACCGGTGTCGGTGAACTTGATGGCGTTCGACAGCAGGTGTCCGAGAATCTGGAGCAGCCGCTTCTGATCGGCCATCACCATCGTGCCTGGGGTGATCGGCCGGCAGCGCAGACTGATCTGCCTTGCCTGGGCGGCCGGCTCCGTCGTCTGCACCAGGTCGCCTACCAGATATCCGGCATCGAGCAGCATCGGCTCCAGCACCACCTTGCCGGCGGTGACCGCGCTCATGTCGAGCAGGTCACTGATCAGCTCGACCTGCAGCTGGACGTTGCGATTGATGATGCCGGCGGTTTTCATGACCTGCTCGGGGCTGCCCGGTTGCAGTTGCAGCATCTGCGCATAGCCGCCGATGACGTTCAGGGGCGTGCGCAGCTCATGCGACAGGGTCGACAGAAATTCATCCTTCATTCGCGAAACGCGCTCGGCGTCGATGCGCGCCATGCGCTCGTATTCGAGCGCCGTGGCGGCGCTTTCGACCAGCAGCACGGTATCGTGAATGTCGGTGAACGTGCCGACCCAGCCGAAGATCTTGCCGGCATCGTTGTAGACCGCCTTGCCGCGAATCTTGAACCAGCGCGTCTCCATGCCGCGGTTGCCGCTCACGCGCGCCTTGGCTTCCAGATCGTTGCCGTTGTTGCGGCACAGGTGCCAGCTGGCGAGGAAGGCTTCGCGGTCCGCCGCATGCAGGTAAGTCGCCAGCTGCGACACCGACAGGCCACGCGCCGGGCCGAAGCGCTCTTCCCATTGGTCGTTGGCGTACAGGATCAGGCCACTCTGGTCCGCTTGCCACACCAGATGAGGCAGCGATTCGGCGAAGGTCATGAATTGCTTCTGCTGATTCGAACTCGATTGCGCATGGCGCTGGCCCTGGGTAGCCAGACGCTGCAATGCCTGCTGCATCTGGCCGACCTCATCGATCTGAATCGGCACCAGCGGCATCGACTGCGTTGTCGGCTGCGTTGTCGGCTGCGGTGTCGGCTGTGGGTCGACGCCCATCATCGCTGCCGATTCGGCCAGCCGGCGCACAGGCGCGACGATCCTGCCGGCGATCAGCCAGGCCAGCAGGGCGGCGAGCGCGCCCAGCAGCAGCGCGCCACCGAAAAAAAAATTGTGCAGCCGGCCCAGCGGCTGCAAGGCCGCATCGGCGGATTGCCGCGCCACGATCTTCCAGCCGAATCCGCCGAAGCTGCCGCGCGGACTGACCGGCGCCACCGCGCTCAGATATTCCTTGTGATCGGTCCACATCGTGGTACCGACGCCGGGTTGCAGCGGCTCCAGCAACAGCGACTCCAGCGGCGTGCCCGTGGCCACGGTGCGGTTCGGCGCCAGCACGACCTTGCCGAAGGTATCGACCAGCATGATTTCGATGGTACGCGAATCCTTCAAGGGACTCAGGACCGCCTTGCGCACGTTCTCGCTCCAGTCGAAGCTCAGATGCGCGCTCAGGACGCGAATCACCTTGCCGTCGTAGTCGCGCACCGGCGCGGCCACGTCCACGAAGCGCAGCGCTTCCCCGCTAGCAGATTTCGGAAGCAGGATGGCCAGCCTGACCGCCTGTTGCGCGTCGCCCAGGAAGAGGCCCTTTTTGCCTTCTTCGAACACCGGCCGGCCGCGCCCGGCGCCGCCTTCCAAAATATGGCCGTTGGAGGCGACGACCACCGAGGTCTCGGCATCGGCCACGCCGACGAACGTGAATTCGGGCCGCTGCCGCACCAGGTTTTCGATGATGTCGCGTAGCTCGTCTGGCGAGGTGTCGCGCCGGCGGAACGCGTCGAGGCCGGCCATGGTCTCGATTTCGCGGCTGAAATCGTTCATGCCGGCCGATAGCTCGCGGCTGGTCTGCTGACTCAGGTGCTCGAGGCTGGCGTCGGCCATCGACAGCAGTTCGTGCCGCGCCAGGCGGTCCAGCAGTCCCGCCAGGACGAGGGCCGATGTCAGGATCAACACGCCCAGCGCCAGCCCCAGCGACAGCTGCAGGCTCAGGCCGGAACGGCGGCGGCCGATACCGGAGGCGGCAAAGAAACGGGCCAGGGGCGAATCGATCATTCTGGCCGCCGGTTGGCACAATACAGCAGCCAGCGCCTGCTCGCCTGGCACGCTTTGGCGCCGTAAGCGACGGCTTGCAACGCGCAATCGTTTCTGTGTGCTGCTCTTGCGCGGGTCGTCAGGAATGTGGCGAGCTGGCCTGTGGACACAACTGGAGGATGCATGAAACTGCCGCTTGAAGCGTGTTGGAATGCCCAGCATACGGTGCGGGTCCCCAGACGTATGTTCCATGCCGCTCTTTGGCGGGCATAAATTGCATGAAGACAATTGGTGTTTTGGTAGCTCCAGCACGTCGGCTTGCCGCCTATGCCGGCAGTCGACCCCCATCCCCCGAAACGCTCAATCAGATCCGGATATTTTTTTGATTGCTGTTATATTTGGAAGCATTACTTTTGTGCATCTTTTCAAACTATATTCTGGTCAGGTGCTTGACGCGGAGGCCACATGGCGCCACAGGCGGGTCTACCGCCGCTTGACCTTGCAAAACGGAATTTCGCGTGCATCGATCGATCGATTCCTCCACTGACACCGAGCAGTCCTGGTCGAGCCGTTTGACCTGGTCGCTGCGCCTGGCCGCCGCGCTGTTGCTGGGCTGGCTGACGGTACTGCTGAGTCTGGCGCTGTTCGAACGCGCCGCTGCCGCAGTGCACGACGATCCCATCGTCATCGCCAGGGCCGGCTTCATCGTCTCGGACGCGCCGGCGTTGCCGGCTGCGGATGCCGGCTGGCAGGCTGTGACGCTGCCGCACCGGTTCGCGCGGCCCGCCGGCGCCGAGTTGACCGGATACTGGTACCGGACGGACTTCACGCTGCCGCCGATCGGTCCGTTATCCAATACCGACGAGCCGCTCTGGTTGTATCTGCCCAAGCTGACCGGCGGTGGTCAGGTCTACCTCAACGGCAATCTGATCGCGTCGATGCCATCGGCCGACGCTGCCACCCAGGTGCGCCTGTTTCGGCCCCACCGGTTCATGCTGCCGCCTACGGCATTACAAGCCGGGCGCAACCAGATCACGCTGCATTTCGCCAGCCGCGAGCCGCGCACCAGCGTCAGCGCCTTCGAGATCGGTCCGGAGCAAGTGATCAGGGCCAGATTCGAGCGCCGCCTGTTCCTGGAAACGACCACTGCCGATACTTCGGCAGCGATCTGCCTGATGGCCGGCCTGGTGGCGCTGGCATTCTGGCTGCGCCGCACCGAGGAGCGGCTGTACGGCCTGTTTGCATTGTCGTTGCTGTTCTGGGGTTTGCGCACGATCGCCATGCGCTGGCCGGCGCTACCGAATGTCTACCTGACCGAATGGCGGCTGGCATTCTATGTTTGTCAGGCTGGATTCGTGGCAGCGATTTCCATCTTCACGCTCAATTTCAGCCATGCCCGCATGCCGCGCCTGGAGCGCTTCATTGTCGGCTATGCGGTGGCCGGCTGCGCCGCATTCGCCGTGGTCGGGATGCCGCTGCGTCCTTTCATGGATTCGTACTGGGTCCTCGGATTGTTTGCGCCTGCGATGTATTGCATCGGCCATCTGGCGCTCTGGGCGGCCCGCCAGCGTGGCCGCTCGAGCCTGGCGATGGGCGCTGCGATGCTGCTGGCGCTGGCCCTGTGCATGCATGATTTCGCGGTGCAGGAAGGCTGGTTCCAGCTCAACGACATCTATCTGATGCACCTGGGTATACCGGCGTTCCTGCTGGTGATGGCCGGTGTGATGTCGGACCGCTTTCTCGATTCGCTGCAAACGGTCGAATCGGTCAACGAACGGCTGGCGCTGCGCATCGGCGAACGGGAACGCGACCTGGCGCTGGCGCATGCGAGGATGGGCCAGCTCGAACGGATCCACGGCGCGACCGAGGAACGCCGCCGCATCATGCAGGACATGCACGACGGCGTCGGCTCGCAATTGCTGACCACCATGGCGATCGTCGAGCGCGGCAGCGCCAGCCGCGGCGATACCGTCGCGCTGCTGCAGGAGTGCCTGGACGACATGCGCCTGGCAATTGATTCCCTGGCGCTGGACCAGCCCGACCTGTTGCCTGCCCTGGACAATTTCCACCGCCGGATGCAGGCGCGCTTTGGCGACGCCGGGATCCGGCTGGCGTGGCAAAACCACGACCTGCCGCCGACCCTGGAGCTTGGCGCCCATGCCGGACTGCAGGTCTTGCGCATCCTGCAGGAAGCGTTGGCCAATGTCTTGAAGCACGCTCGGGCAGTCACCGTGACGGTCGACCTGCACTACACGGCGCAAGGATTATCGATCCGGGTCGGCGACGACGGAGTTGGATTCACGACTGCCGAGGCTGGCGCAGCGCCGGCTCAGGCTGGGCACGGGTTGGCTAACATGCAGCGCCGCGCCGCCAGGATCGGGGCGACGCTGACGATCGAGCGCCTGGCCGCTGGCACCTGCCTGGAATTGGCGATACCGTGCGACCACTGATGCCATCGAACCCATCGAATCCGTCCAGCGCCGTGGTGGTCGGTGTCGCATCGCGCCGGATGTCGCTGGTGCTGTGGCTGATCATCGGCGCCGGTCTGTTGTGGCTGCTGGCGCAAGCCGGCGCGATACCGGCCGGCGCCAGCGCCGCGCTGGCTGGCAGCGAGACCCTGGTGCTGCGTCGGGCCAGCTTCATCGTGGCGGATTCGGACACATTGCCACCTGACGACGCTGGCTGGCAGGCGACCGCGCTGCCGCACCGGCTCGCCAGGCCGGGCGGCGCCGATCTGACCGGATATTGGTACAAGGCCGACTTCGCGCTGCCACCGGCGGGACCTTTGTCGGGAACGCGCCAGCCGCTCTGGCTGTATCTGCCACGGATCAATGGCGGTGGCGCGATATTCGTCAATGGCGCCCTGGTCACTGCAATGCCGTCGGCGGACCCGGTCACCCACGTGCGGCTGCTGGATCCCCATCTGTTCCTGTTGCCGCCGTCGGTGTTGCATGCGGGGCTCAATCAGATCGGCCTGCACTTTGCCAGCCGCGAGCCGCGCACCAGCGTCGGAGTCCTCGAGGTCGGCACCGAAAGCGCGGTGCGGCCCCGTTTCGAGCAGCGCCTCTTCATCGAATCCACGACCGCCGAAATTTCGTCGGCGGTCTGTCTGATGGCGGCCGTGGGGCTGCTGGGATTCTGGCTGCGCCGGCCGCAGGAACGAATCTACGGCCTGTTCGCGCTGTGCCTGCTGTTCTGGGGCGTACGCACCCTGGTGATGCGCTGGCCGGTGGTGCCGATCGCCTACCTGCTGGAATGGCGCCTTGCCTACTATGTCGCCCATTCCGGCTTCGTGGTGTCGATTTCGATTTTCACGCTGCATTTCAGCCAGAAGTCGAAACCGTTTTTCGAGCGCTGTCTGATCGGCTATGCGGTTGCCGGATGCCTTGTGTTCGCCATTGTCGGCATCGGCTTGCGCGGCGCGATGGATTCGTATTGGCAGTTGCCGTTTTTCCTTTGCGGACTGTATTGCCTGATGCAGCTGGCATTCTTTGCCAGCAAGCAGCGTGCCCACTCCAGCCTGGCGATGGGATTGGCGATGCTGCTGGCGCTGGGTTTGGCGATGCATGATTTCGCGGTGCAGGAAGGCTGGTTCCTTTTGACCGACATTTACCTGATGCATCTGGGCGTGCCGGTATTCCTGCTTGTGATGGCCGGCATGTTGCTGGAGCGGTTCGTGGGCTCCCTGCACAGTGCGGCGGCGGCCAAC
>JAYUWF010000304.1:0-3973 GCA_043753685.1 Herminiimonas sp. | reverse complement strand
TGACGTCGCCGGGTCGGCAGGCGCGTTGCCGTAGTCCCGGGTGCGGCGTTCCAGGACTTGATCACTGGGGGCCTGGCAGGTGAATTATGCGCCGACGTCGCCGATGCGGTTCGGCGTCACATGTTGGCAAGTAACAGGGCGCGTTTGTCGTAGAATCCATGCTTCCTGTTGCTGCCGACACGACGCCTTGAACTTCATCCGCCAAAATCTTTTCCTGTCGATTGCGATCGCCTGTTCGGTCCTGGCGCATGGCGCGCTGCTTGCCGTGCATTTTTCGGCACCGGCGGCGCAGCGCACGCGGCCGGCCGATCCAGGCCTGGAAGTCATCCTGGTCAATGCAAAACATGCCGCCCGGCCGGTCCAGGCCGATGCACTGGCGCAGGCCAATCTGGAAGGCGGCGGCAATGCCGAAGCCGGCCGCAGCAAGTCACCGATACCCGATCTGCGCCGTACTGACGATGGCGACAGCGTGCGCGCTGCGCGGCGCAAGATCACCGATCTGGAAGAACGCCAGCGCAAGCTGCTCGCGCAGTTGAGCAACAATTCGACCTTCGCCACGCCACTGACCAACGATCTGGAAAAGTTGAAGGAAGCACCGCAACCGGACGCCGCCGACATCCAGGAAACCAGCAAGGCCTTCGCCCGCCGCGAAGCCGAAATCGCCAGGAACATCGAGGAATACAACAAGCGGCCGAAAAAGACGCAGATCACGCCGAGCACGCGCGAGGTCGGATACGCCATGTATTACAAGGCGCTGCAGGACCGGGTCGAAAAGACCGGCACCCTCAACTTCCCGCAGGAGAACGGCAAGAAGCTCTACGGCGAGCTGGTGATCTACATACCGGTCTACCAGGACGGCACCATCTACGACAAGGATGGCGGCCCGCGCGTCGAGCGCAGTTCGGGCATTCCGGCGCTCGACAAGGCCGCATTGCGGATCGTCCTGCGCGCGGCACCCTTCGGCAAATTCCCGCCCAACATGCGCTCGACCGACAAGGACGATGTCTGGGAAATCATCACCCGCTTCAAGTTCACGCGGGAAGACGGCTTGCTGACCGAGTCGCGCGGCGGGCGACAGTGAACGGGGCAGTGAAGTTGCCTGCGCGCGCCGCAGAGGACGCTGGCGGTAGCGCCGCGCAGGGCTTGGATCGCTATGCAGTGTTCGGCAATCCGATCGCCCACAGCCGCTCGCCGGCGATTCATGCCCGCTTCGCCGAGTTGACCGGGCAGGCGTTGACGTATGAACGGATCCTGGCGCCGGTCGACGGTTTTGCCAGCGCATTGCGCGACTTCATCGATGCCGGCGGCTGCGGCGCGAATGTCACCTTGCCCTTCAAACTGGATGCCTGCACCGCTGCGACGCAGTTGAGCGCACGGGCGCAAGCCGCCGGCGCGGTCAATACCCTGTCCTTCAAGGATGGCGAAATCACGGGCGACAATACCGATGGCATCGGACTGGTCACCGATCTGCTGGTCAACGCCGGCGTGACGTTGCGCGACAGACGAATCCTGCTCCTGGGCGCGGGAGGCGCGGCGCAAGGCGTGATCCTGCCGTTGCTGGAGGCAGGCCCGGCCGAGCTGGTGATTGCCAACCGCAGCGCGGACAAGGCAGTGGCGCTCGCCACACGGTTCGCCGCCGCCGGGCCGATCGGCGCCGCGACGTTCGACTCGCTCGGCGCCAGCCATTTCGACATCGTCATCAATGCCACTGCGGCCAGCATCTCGGGGGATGTTCCGGCAATCGACCTTACACTGCTGGACCATGACACCTTCACCTACGACATGATGTATGCGGCCACGCCGACGGCGTTCATGCGCGCGGCTGCCGAGCGCGGTGCTGCCGTGCGGGACGGCCTCGGAATGCTGGTGGAGCAGGCGGCCGAGGCGTTCGCGCTCTGGCGCGGTGTGCGGCCGCCGACGGCTGCCGTGCTGGCCGAATTGCGCGCGGCACTGTGAAGGCCATGCCGAGCCGCGTCCTGAGGCGAGCGTTGCGCCCGGACCGATGAAGCCGCTGCGCATTCTGTTCTGGCTGATCCTGGTGCCGGTCATCGCCGTGCTGGCGCTGCAGCTGTATTTTTTCGTGCAGATCTGGTGGTGGGTCGATCACAATCCCGGCTCGACCAGTTTCATGCGCCAGCAACGAAGCGTGCTGCAGGAGAAAAATCCAACTGCAACCCTGCAATACACCTGGGTGCCATACGAAAAGATCTCGAACAACCTGAAGCGCGCGATCATCGCTTCCGAAGACTCGAATTTTTCGGAGCACGAGGGAGTCGATTGGGACGCGTTGCAGAGGGCGTATGAAAAGAATACGAAAAAGGGCAAGCCGGTGGCCGGCGGCTCGACCATCACCCAGCAACTGGCGAAAAACCTGTTCCTCTCCGGCGAACGCAGCTATCTGCGCAAGGGCCAGGAACTGGTGATTGCCTATATGCTGGAATTCTGGATGGACAAGGAACGCATCTTCGAGATCTACCTGAACGTGGTGGAGTGGGGCAGTGGCGTCTTCGGCGCCGAAGCCGCGGCGCGCCACTACTACGGCATTCCGGCCTCGGCGCTGGGCGCCAGCCAGGCAGCGCGGCTGGCGGTCATGCTGCCGAGCCCGCGCTTCTATGACAAGAACCGTGCTTCCGGCTACCTTGTCAAACGCACCGGCCTCATCCTGCGGCGCATGGGGTCGGCTGAGCTGCCGTAGTCTACAGCCCGACCTTGGGGCACCAGGTTGCACGTCGAATCAGTGCCCGCCCCCGGCGGCTGCGGCGGGGCCAGACTCAAATTCAAACTCAAACTCTGAATCAGCCTCCGCCCGGATCCAACTTCAGGCAGCGAACGCTGCGCGCGCAGCGGTGAGGGTCGCTTCGATCACGGCATCGTCGTGCCGGGCCGAGACGAAACCGGCCTCGAATGCCGATGGCGCCAGGTACACACCGGCGTCCAGCATGGCGTGGAAGAAGCGGTTGAAATGCGTCTTGTCGCATGCCATCATCGTCTCGTAGGTCACCGGTACTGCCGGCGCAAAATACAGGCCGAACATGCCGCCGACCGCATCGGCGCAGAAGGTCACGCCGGCCTCTTGCGCGGCAGCCGTCAAACCATTCGTCAGTTTCAGTGTCTGCGCGCCGAGATGCTCGTAGAAACCCGGTTGCTGGATCAGTTTCAGGGTCGCCATGCCGGCGGCGACGGCCACCGGATTGCCCGACAGGGTGCCGGCCTGGTAGACGCCGCCCAGCGGCGCCAGGTGCCGCATCAGATCTGCCGGGCCGCCGAATGCCGCCACTGGCAGTCCGCCGCCGATCACCTTGCCCAACACCGTCATGTCCGGCGCGATGCCGTACAGCGCCTGGGCGCCGCCGAGCGCGACGCGAAAGCCCGACATCACTTCATCGAACACCATCACCGCGCCGTACCGGGTGCAGACCCGGCGCATGGTTTGCAGGAATTCCGGCGTGGCGCGCATCAGGTTCATGTTGCCGGCGATCGGCTCGACCATCACGCAGGCGATCTGGTCGCCCATTTTTGCGAACACGTCTTCCAATTGCTGCGCATCGTTATAGTCGAGCACCAGGGTGTGCTTGGCAAAATCTTCCGGCACGCCGGCCGAGGTCGGATTGCCGAAGGTCAGCAAGCCGCTGCCCGCCTTGACCAGCAGGGAATCGGCATGGCCGTGGTAGCAGCCTTCGAACTTGACGATGGTGTCGCGTCCGGTGGCGCCGCGCGCCAGCCGGATCGCACTCATGGCGGCTTCGGTGCCGGAGGACACCAGGCGCACCTGTTCCACCGACGGCACCAGCTTGCAGATTTCCTCGGCCATCAGGATTTCGCCTTCCGTCGGCGCGCCGAAGCTCAGGCCGCGCGCGGCCGCCTGCTGCACTGCCGCCACGACCTGCGGATGCGCGTGGCCGACGATCGCGGGGCCCCAGGAACCGATGTAATCGATGTAGCGACGGTCGTCGGCATCCCAGAAATAGGGCCC
>JAYUWF010000303.1:0-3980 GCA_043753685.1 Herminiimonas sp. | reverse complement strand
CGGGGCAAGCAAGGCTGCTGACCCGGCAGGTTTGAATCACCATGACAGGAGACGAGAATGGAACGAACAGTCGAGCAAAATGAAGGACGGGGCCGGGTCGCGGTGGTGACGGGCGGCGCGAGCGGAATCGGCCTGGCCACTGCACAGATACTGATCAAGCGCGGCTGGCGCGTCGTGATTTCCGATATCAACGCACAGGCCTGTCAGGAGTCTGCCGGTGCGATCGACGCTCATTCGGTGCCGTTCGACGTGGTTGACGAAGCGGCAACGCACAAGGCGTTTGCCGAAATCGAGGCAACTGTCGGTCCGATCGAAGCGTTGTTTGCCAACGCCGGCCTGCTGCAGGCAGGCGGGCGGCCCGAGGCGTCGCCGCTCGACGAGTTCGACCGGATCATCGCGGTCAACCTGCGCGGCGTCTATGTGTCGTGCATCGCGGCCGGGGCGCTGATGGTCAAGCGCGGCCGGGGCGGCATCGTGATCACCGGTTCGGTGACCGCAACCCGCACCGCCCCCTTGCACGCCTATGCGCCGTCCAAGGCAGCGGTGGTCCACATGGCTGCCTGCCTGGCGGCGGAATGGGGCAGGGCGGGCGTGCGGGTCAATGCGGTGTCGCCCGGCTTCGTCGCGACGCCGCCGGTGCTGGCGAATATTGAAAAAGGCAAACGCGACCTGCGACTCATCGCCGGCGGATCGGCGCTGGGCCGATTGGTCGAATCCGACGAAATCGGGCGCAGCGTGGCGTTCCTCCTGTCGGATGACGCTTCCGCCATTACCGGTATCAACCTGCCGGTCGATGCGGGCTGGCTTGCCGGCTCGAACCTGACGACTTTCGGCGGCGTGCGCGAGGCAGTTTGAAGCGACCATCGGTTCAACAGGGAAGAAAAAGAAAATGACACAATTACAAAATAAAATCGCCATCGTGACCGGTGGTGCCAGCGGCTTCGGCGCGGGAATCGTCCGTGCTTATCTGGCCCAAGGAGCACAGGTCGTCATTGCCGATATCAACGTCGAAGCGGCGCGGCTGATGGCCCGTGGACTGGGTCAGTGCGTAAGCGCGATCGGTTGCGATGTGACCAGCGCGGAACAGGTGCGCGCCGCAGTGGACCATTGTGTCGCCCGGTTCGGCGCACCGGATATCGTGGTCAACAATGCCGGCACCACCTATCGCAACCAGCCCATGCTGGATGTCGACGAAGCGACCTTCGATCGGGTCTTTGCCGTCAACGTCAAGTCGATCTTCCACATGGCGCATGCGGTGGTGCCGCTCATGCGGGCGCGCCAGTCGGGCGTGATCCTCAATATCGGTTCGGTCGCCGGGATTCGGCCGCGCCCGGGACTGACCTGGTACAACGGTTCGAAGGGCGCCGTGAACCTGCTGTCGAAAGCGATGGCGATCGAACTGGCGCCGGACCGCATCCGGGTCAACGCAATCTGCCCCGTCATGGGTGCGACTGCGATGCTGGAAGATTTCATGGGCATGCCGGACACGCCAGAAAATCGCGCGCGATTCATCGCCACGATTCCCCTTGGACGTCTGGCCGAACCGGCCGACATCGCCAATGCGGCAGTGTTTCTAGCCAGCGATGCCGCTGAATTCATCACCGGCCTGGAAATGCCAGTCGACGGCGGCCGCACGATTTGACAGCCGGGTTGGCTTTTTCTGAACGGGACACGCCGCTCCTGAATCACACCACTCGTGACGCCTTGACAGCGGCAGCAGTATGAATGCGATCCGCGCCTGCGCAAGGTAAAGCCCACAGTGTCTTAAGGCCAAAAATAATGACAAGCACCAGACTTGATGGGAAGCGGGTGTTACTCACCCAATCGAACGAATTCATGGGCCCTGCGCTCAGCGAAGTTTTCACGCGCTCGGGAGCCGTGGTGATCGCCGATGACCGGCAGTTGGCGCACGACTCGGCGCTGCCCGGCGCGATCGTTCAGGACGCCGGGAGAGTCGATGTGCTGCTGGTTCACCTGGCGCTGCCTGCACCGAGCACGGCAGCTGCTGAGATTGGCGATGCCGAGTGGCGCAACGTGTTCGCCCACCTGGTCGACCCGATGCCACGATTGGTCGCCGCAGTTCTTCCGCAGATGATCGAACGGCGCAGTGGCCGAATACTGTTGATTGGCAGCGCAGCGGCGTTGCGTGGCCAGAAGCGCACCGGTACCTACAGCGCAGCGCGCGGCGCGCAACTGGCCTATGTTCAGGCGGTAGCGCTGGAGCTGGCGCCGTACGGTGTACAGCTCAATGCGATCGCGCAGAATTTCGTTGCGAATCCAACTTACTATGGCCCGGAGGTGCAGGCCAATCCGCGCTTCCAGGAGCGGCTCAAGCGTGAAGTACCGCTCGGACGTCTCGTCAGTGCCGAAGAAGATGCGTTATTCGCCGCTTATCTCTGTAGTGATGCTGCGGCCTGCTTCATCGGCCAGATATTCCCGGTGAGTGGTGGCTGGGCTCAGCGCTAGAGCACATACACCATTCCGCCATCTGCTCTAGGCTTGGTTTGGAACAGCCACTTGGTAATTTTCCAGACCATCCTCAAGCGCATCGTCCGTGCGCGGCCAGAACTCGACCCGCTCGCTACGTTTTTCAACGGCCTGTCAGATCGCTGCAAGCATGCCGTTTGAATCCCCCAGTGCTGGCGCCGCTGCGGGTGCGGAGCGACGGAATGGGGCGCAGATCGGTACAGGTAGTGCAGGGATTGCGCACCCGTTTTCGTCCTGCAGTATTTCGCGAAACAAGCCGCGTTCGATGAAATGGGGATTATTGACTGCTTCCTCCAGGTCTGCGACGACGGCACAACAGACGTCGCGGTCCTTGAAGATTTCGATCCAATGCGTGGCAGGATGTTGCGCAATGACGGCGGCAACCTGTCGCACCACTTCGGTATCATCCTGCGACAGCGCCTCCTGGTCGAGGCCGATCAGCTCGATGAAGCTGTTCCAGAACTTGTCCTCCAGTGGCGCGGCGGCAAGGTAACGATCGTCGCTGGTGCGGTAGATCTGGTAGCGCGGCGTGCCGCCGGTGACCATCTCGGCACCAGCGGCGGGCCATTGCCCGGCAGCCCAGCCATTGCCCAGTCCCCAGTACATGAAGGGAAACAGATTGTCCGCCATGGCGACATCGAGATGGCAGCCGGCGCCCGTTTGTGTGCGGTTCTGCAGCGCCAGCAGGATGTTCATCACTGCCGGATAGGCGCCGCCGCCGATGTCGGCAATTAAGGCAGGCGGCAGCACCGGTGCACCATCGGCGCCGCGGCTCAGTCCGAGCATGCCGGACTCGGCCAGATAGTTGAGGTCGTGCGCTGCGACACCGGCCATCGGTCCGGTCTGGCCATAGCCGGTAATGGAGCAGTAGATGATGCGCGGGTTGATGCCGGCCACGGTGTCGTAATCCAGCCCGAGCCGCTGCATCACGCCAGGACGGAATTGCTCTACCAGGATGTCGGCCTCGCGCAGCAGCACCTCCAGCCGTGCGCGTTCCGACGCTGACTTGAGGTCGATGGCAATGGATTTCTTGCCGCGGTTGAGCAATGAAAAATTAACGCTGTCCTTCCCGAATTTCGGCGTGTAGCCGCGCATGTCGTCACCGCTGCCGGGCCGCTCGATTTTCAGGACGTCGGCGCCGGCCTCGGCCAGCAGCAGGGTCGCCATCGGTCCGGGCAACAGCGTGCTGAAGTCCAGCACCTTGATTCCCTTGAGCGGCTGCATCACGCATCGACTCCGGTCTTGCGTCCATGGGCGACCTGGGCGGCACGTGCCGGCGCGTAGGGTTCCTGGCCGAGCGCCACGTACAGCGCCTGGCTGACTTCGTAGTGCTGCGCCAGGCCAGTGCGTCTCAGCAGCGCGATCGGCCCTTCCGGATAGCCCAGCCCGAGGCGCAAGGTCATGTCCATGTCCTCGGCCGTGGCCAGCTGTTCGTCGAGCCGGCGCAGGGCGTCGTTGTAGTAGGGACGCACCAGCCGGTTGACGATGCGCCC
>JAYUWF010000302.1:0-3997 GCA_043753685.1 Herminiimonas sp. | reverse complement strand
GCACACCTGGACAGGTATGTCGACGGTATGACAGAGGGAGCCCGAGTGAGCAAGGGCCAAGTGCTTGGATATGTAGGCAGCACCGGTAATGCGTCTGGTGATGCGCCACATCTGCATTTCGCCCTTTTCAGGCTGGGGCCTGAACGACATTGGTGGCAAGGGGTAGCCCTGAATCCTTACCTGGTCTGGCGCCAGGCAATGCCCTAGTCGTTTCCGCATGTCGGTTGCCCTCGTGGCGCCAGCGCCGACCGTCATGCAGAAGGCGACGACCAGTACAGGCGGAGAATCGCTGCAGCCGATGACGACCAACGAGCTTTCCCGCAGCCACACGGCGCCGATCAGGGTGTTGAATCGACCGATCCGACGCGTGGCGATTCGAGGCAAGTTCAAGGAAGCCGATCAGCATGCCTGCCATCAGTTCCATGTTGGCTGCGCCGAGCAAGGTCGCTGGCAACCCCAGGCCGGTGATGCGCAGTGCCAGCAGCATGCCGGTCGCCGGCGCATAGAACAGGCCGCGGGTGGAAAGTGGCCTGGAAGCGGTGGAAGCGCGCTTGCCTGTATTTCGAATCTGGTGGCTGCGCACGGCTGGCGCTACTTCCTGTGCCAGGCTGTCGAAGTCATTCTTGGAAAATTCACGGAACCAGACATGGCAACGCCACTGCCCAATTCCGTGGCATCGCAAATACCGCGCAAGCGGGCCCACCCCGGCGTCAATTTGTAATCGGCCCGTCACAACCCAGGCCGACAATCCCGCAGGCTGGCGCGAGCGCCGGCACATCACCCACATCAAACCAATTCGTTGCACCCACAGGAGTCCTGCATCATGCACAGCCCATTGCGATGGTTTGCCCTCGGCACGGCGTTGTTCGCCAGCGCCACTTTTGCTAACAATACGCCGTTCGACACCAAATCGCAGGGCGTGCGCACGATCGCGGTCTTTGGCGATTCACCGTACGGTACGTCACCGACCGACACTGCGGAATTCTCGTCGACACCGGCTTTCATCGCATCGATCAACGCCGACCGCGACATTTCTCTGGCCCTGCATGTGGGCGACATCCATTCCGGCAGCCAGTACTGTACCGAAGCCTACAACCGCTCGGTCTACCAACTCTGGACCGGTTTCCAGGTGCCGCTGGTCTATACGCCGGGTGACAACGAATGGGCCGACTGCCACAAGCTAAAGGAAGGCGGCGGCGCCTACAACAAGGTCACCAAGGTCATCGATTACAAGCGCGATGCTTCAGGTAATCTGATCGATTACATGGGCGGCGATCCGGTCGCCAACCTGGATCTGGTGCGCTCGATCTTCTTTGCCAATCCGGGCTATTCCCTGGGTGCGCACAAGCTGGTGCTGTCGCAGGCGCAGGCGTTCGACCGGCGCTATCCAACCGATGCGAATTATGTCGAAAACCTGATGTGGTCGCAATCGAACGTGCTGTTCGTCACGCTCAACATTCCCGGTGGTTCCAACAACGATGCTGATCCCTGGTACGGTGTACCGACGGCCAGCGCGCGCCAGGACCAGGAGCGCACCGAGCGCACCGGCGCCGACCTGCGCTGGCTCGATGCCGCATTCGACCGGGCCACCACCGACGATGCCGTTGCCGTCGTCATCCAGATCCAGGCCGACATGTGGGATCTGGACGGCAAGGATGCCGCCCATCTGGCGAATTACAGGCCCTTTGTCGACCGCATCGCCGCCCGGACCGCACGCTTCGGCAAGTCGGTGCTGCTGTTGAACGGCGACTCGCACGTCTATCGCTCCGACAATCCGTTGGTTGAAAACGCGCCGTGCACGATCGAATCGTCGCCGAGCGCCGAAGTCTCATGCAGCAACGATGCTTACGGAAATCAGAAGATCGATTACGCGGTGAAGAACTTCCATCGGATTACGGTACACGGCAGCACCACGCCGCTCGAATGGCTGAAACTGCGCATTGATCCGCGTGCACGGGCGGCAGCCTCGACGACCAGCTTCGGACCGTTTTCCTGGAGCCGCGTGACGCCGTAACGCACCTTGCGTTCCATGCCGGTCGCGTCGGCATTGCAGAAAAATCTGTGGAACCACATACCCGGCCCGGTGCGCACACCGGCTGAGAAATCGCTGCCCGAGGGCGCTTGGACTCGTTCAGGCGCCGACGGCTTTGTAGACTTCCCGCTTGAATTCGAATGAATAGGGATGCCAGAATCCCATGAACCGCTGTGTCATGAGCACGGCCGCAATATCGGCTTTAGGCGAAATCCACCAGTGGGTTCCCGCAAGTCCGCCCCATTGAAATTCGCCTGCGCTGCCGGGTGGATCGATCGAGGTGGGCGCCACCGTGACTGCGCCACCCAACCCATAACCCTTGCCGTGGATTTCGCCGAATCCGGCGAAACGGATGTTCGTCCCCTCACGCAATTGGTTCTGCATCATCATCGTCAGTGTGTCCGCTTTCAACAGTGTGTCGCCACCCGGCACCAGACTGCGAATGAGCTTCACCATGTCCGGCAACGTGGTGGCGAGGCCCCCACCACCCATCAACAGCGGAACAGGCTGGAAATATGCGTCCTTCCACGGTACGGCATCGTTGGGGTTCAAGCCCGGCTTCATTGGATCGAAAATGTCGGCGCCGTTGTAGCACATCGTGAACCGCGATCGCTTCTCGGCGGGCAGCGTGAAGCCGGTATCGGCCATGCCGAGTGGATCAAAAATCCGTTCCTGAAAAAACTGGTCCAGCGGCTGCTCCGATACGATTTCAACCAGCCGGCCCAACACGTCGGTTGCGACCGAGTATTCCCACGAGGTTCCCGGATGAAAAAGCAAAGGCAAATCCGCCAGCGCATCCATCATGTCGTTCAATGGAAGACCTGGGTTGATCACCTTGCGGCTCGTATAGGCCTTGAACAGCAGGGTGCCGGGATCGAGCAAGCCGTAGCTCAAACCCGAGCTGTGGCTCAGCAGATGACGAATCGTGATGGCGGTGTTGGCGGGCTCCGTGTCGTCGATTGATGTCGCACCCCGCTTTAGCACCTTTCGATTTGCCAGCTGCGGTATGTACCTGTCGATGGGGTCGTCCAGCGAGAAGCGCCCTTCTTCCCACAACAGCAGGACTGCGCAAGATGTCACCAGCTTGGAATTGGACATGGCCCGGAAGATATGGTCCTGGTCCAAGAGCTGATTGCGCTCCTTGTCGGCCCAGCCCGTGCAATGCACGTCGAGCAGGTCGCGACCTTGGAGTACCGCATACGAAATACCCGGCAGGATGTCCTTGTCGACATAGCGCCGCATCGCTTTGCGCACGCCTTCGAAATCGACGTCGTTGTTCTTGATGGTCATGTCGGCCATGACGGGCGCTCGCATCATTACCCGGATGGTCAGGCGGCCCGTTTGCGCATCCAGGCAAGACCTGCAAAAGCAACTGCCATCAGAGCAAGCGTTCCTGGTTCCGGCACGGCGCTGGCCAGCGCTACTTGCTGAATGCCGTTGCGATTGCTCGCATATTCGACGCCGCTGAAATCGACGTCAATGCGGTTCGTGTAAAGGTGCCATTGCGTAATGGTATTGCTGCCATATAGCGATGCTTCCGCTCCAACGCCCTGCGCAAAATTCCACGAGAGGGCTGATGCGGTCGCTGTGAAGTAGTTGCCTAATATATAAAAACCAGCGCCGGTCGGGCTTGACAAAGTTTCGATCGGGCCACCGGGATTGGCCGGTTGCGCCATCGATATGGAGTAGGCAACGATGTCACTCGATGCAAGAATTCCGACGGTGCCGTTGGTCGTGATCGTGCCGGTGACCGCAACGCTTCCTACCGTTTCGGGGATCAATGTGTACATCACATTTGCGTGGGAAACGCCCGAAAAAAATGTCAGCAATAACGTGAAGGCGAGCGCCTTAAAGCCGGATAAGCATGATGTCATTTTGTCTTCCTCATTGGATTTTTTAATAAAAGGCTTGGGTCTGCAGCTAATTTTCTCAAGGCCGGCTAAGGTCACCGACGCTTTCGGTGCA
>JAYUWF010000301.1:0-12049 GCA_043753685.1 Herminiimonas sp. | reverse complement strand
GTATTCCATCGATGGCGTCGTACCGCCCCACCAACTGTTGCTTTCATGCCCACTGCTTGGCTGAACGCCAACTGCTTTGATGCCTGAAAAGCGCCCGCAGTGACGCTTACCGACGTAGCGCCGCACGCGGCGTAACCCCGCAGAGGCATGCCAACCTTCGGCCTGCCTTGTCTGGACGACAAAACAAAAAACAGACACAGCGTGATTTCTTGCATCACAAACTTGAGTTTGCGCAACACCATGTTTAGACTCAGAAATATTGTTCTGCGTCAACCATGGAGCGGCGATGGCCGATCGATTTCCACACTTCCGCTTCCGTGCCCACACCGGCTGGCGCCACGCCACAGCACCTCTGTTGAGGTTACTTGCCCTGGTCAGCGTACTGTGCGGCGCGGTGCCATTGCATGCGGCCCTGCCGGAAACGCGGTTGACCGAACAGCTCGTCATGTTGCCGGTCGTCTCCGGCAATACTTCTATCGAACTCGAAACCACACTGTTCCGCCCGCCGGGAGACGGCCCCTTCCCTGTCCTGATCATGAATCATGGCAAGGCGCCGGGTAATCCGCACCTGCAGGAACGAGACCGCTTCATTGCCATCAGCCGCGAATTCGTCAAGCGCGGTTATGCCGTGGTGATACCGATGCGCAAGGGTTTTGCGCGCTCGAGCGGTCAATACGCCGATGATGGTTGCAACCTGACCGCCAACGGCCAGAATCAGGCAAACGACATACAGGGCGTGGCGGACTATCTGCTGCGCCAGCCATGGGTCGACCGCAACCGGATCCTGGTCGCCGGCCAGTCGCACGGTGGCCTGACGGCGATGGCCTTTGGCAGCCGCAATCTGCCCGGCGTGCGTGGCCTGATCAATTTTGCCGGTGGCCTGCGCGCCGACAGTGGCAATTGTCAGTGGAAGAATTCGCTGATCGCCGCGTTTGCCGATTACGGCAGCAAGGCGCGCATCCCCAGCCTCTGGTTCTACGGCGCCAACGACAGCTATTTCAGCCCCGCACTTGCCAGCCAGATGCATGAAGCGTTTGTCAACGCCGGTGGCCTGGCGAAGCTGGTCGCCTTCGGCCCCTTCAAGCTCGATGCCCACGCCATGAGCGGCAGCCGCGACGGCGTAAGGATCTGGTGGCCGGAGACCGAGCGCTTCCTCAAGCAGATCGGGATGCCCACCGAAGAAGTGCTAAGCCTGGGAAGCGAGCCGCGCTTGCCGAAATCATCGTACGCTGCGATCGATAACATCGACGCGATTCCTTATCTTCAGCAGCAAGGGCGCGAACAGTACCGCGTGTTTCTCGCCAAGCCCACGCCACGCGCTTTTGCCGTCTCCACCAGCGGCGGCTGGAGCTGGGCCGAGGATGGCGACGATCCGGTCGGCCGGGTCCTCACGACCTGCCAGCGCAGCAGCGGCGAACCATGCCGCCTGTATGCAGTGGACGATGACGTGGTCTGGACCACGCCACGCTGATTCCTCCCCGGCGCACGTCGGTCATCGCGCATCCCGATCGAACATCGAAGGATAGCTTGCGCACATAAATGTGCGCCCATTTGCGGCATCCTGACGTGCTGACACGTCGGACTTCTCACCGTTGCGCAGCCTGTCGTGGGCAAAACGCAGCCGATGACTGGCCTGCGCCCATGATTGCGAAGCCGATCACTGCGCTTCGTTTACTCCACACTCGTTGCGACACCAACACACCGCCAAAAATTTTCCATTCAACTCGATCACCGACCATGAGGCATCTTCATGAACGACACCTTTGAATCCGATCCGCCCGACCAGTCCGACCAGCGCGCGGCCGTCCGTCACCCGCAACCGCAGGATGAACAAAACCAGGCGTCTGGCGCGCCGCCACCCGACATGATGCGGCGCAATTTCATGCGCTCGGCAATCGCCGCCGCCACGACCGTGAGCGTGCCGATGGCACCCGCGGCTGCAGCGACCGCAGCAGTCGCCACCGCTGGCGGGGCTGCGCAATTTGCCGAAGCGATGCCACTGACACTGCGCATCAACGGCAAGCCACATGAACTGTCGGTCGAGCCGCGCGTGACCCTGCTCGACGTCCTGCGTGAAACCATCGGTTTGTTCGGCACGAAAAAAGGCTGCGACCGCGGCCAGTGCGGTGCTTGCACGGTGCTGGTGGACGGACAGCGGATCAATTCCTGCCTGACCCTGGCCGTCATGCACGACGGGCGCGACATCACCACCGTCGAGGGCCTGGAAATCGCCGGCCAGCTGTCGCCGCTGCAGGCCGCCTTCATCGAGAACGATGCCTTCCAGTGCGGCTACTGCACGCCTGGCCAGCTTTGTTCGGCAACGGCATTGCTGGCCGAATTGCGTGCCGGCCAGGCCAGCGCGGTGTCGGACGATGTACGCAAGCTGCAGGAGGCTCTTACTGATGCCGAAATCCGCGAACGCATGAGCGGCAATCTTTGCCGCTGCGGCGCGTATCCAAACATCGTCGCGGCGATTCGCCAGGTTGCCGAAGCAAAGCCGATCGGCGCCGTCTGAACCGAAGGAGTAAGTAATGCAATCGTTTTTTTATGACCGTGCCACCGACATGGAACATGCCGTGAAGCTGGCGCAGCAATCGAATGCGCGTTTCATCGGTGGCGGCACCAATCTGCTCGACCTGATGAAGGGGGACGTCGAGCATCCCGCCCGCCTGATCGACCTGAACCGGATCGGCCTGGCCAACATCGCCGCCAGCACCGACGGTGGCGTGCGCATCGGCGCCCTGGCGCGCAACAGCGACACGGCCAACCATCCGTTGGTGCGGCAACGGTATCCGCTGTTGTCGCAGGCGCTGCTTTCCGGCGCCTCGGCGCAATTGCGCAACATGGCCACCAACGGCGGCAACCTGATGCAACGCACCCGCTGCTACTACTTCAACGATCCCGCATTCGAGCAGTGCAACAAGCGCAAACCCGGGTCCGGCTGCGCGGCGCGCGAAGGCGAAAATCGCCTGCATGCGATCCTGGGCGCCAGCGCTGCCTGCATTGCCACCAATCCCTCCGACATGAGCGTGGCGCTGGCCGCACTCGATGCGACGGTGGTGGTGCGCGGACTGCGGGGCGAGCGGCGCATTCCGATCGCCGAATTCCATCGGCTGCCGGGCAACGAGCCGCAGCGCGACACCCAGTTGGAACCTGGAGAACTGATCACCGCGGTCGACCTGCCGCCTTCGCCGTTCGGCGCCAATGCGCATTACCTGAAAGTGCGCGAACGCGCCAGTTACGCCTTTGCCCTGGTATCGGTTGCGGCCGGGCTGGTGCTGCGCGAGGGCGTCGTCGAGCGCGCCAGCGTGGCGCTGGGCGGCGTCGCCCACAAACCGTGGCGCGTGCCGGCAGCAGAAGCCGCTCTGCGCGGCCAGCCGGTCGGCAGCGCGCAATTCGATCGCAGCGCAGCCGCCCTGGCCGACGCCGTGCTGACCGGCGCACAGGGGTTCAAGGACAACCAGTTCAAGATCCGGCTGGCGCATCGCTCCATCGTGCGCGCATTGCAACGCGCCGCCCAACCTGCAGGAGTTTCCGCATGACTTATATCGGTCAACCCGTCAGCCGTACCGATGGCCGTGCAAAGGTCACCGGCAGCGCGGCTTATGCCGCCGAGCACCGACTGCCGCGCATGGCGCACGCAGTGATTGTCACCAGCACCATCGCCAGCGGCCGCATTCTTCGCATCGACAGTAGCGTCGCCGAGACGATGCGCGGCGTGCTGCTGGTCATGACGCATCGGAATGCGCCACAGTTACCGCAAAATGGACGGGCCGGCGCCAATTCGCCGCCTGCCGGCCGGGTCCTGAATCTGCTGCAGGACGATCAGGTGCATTACAACAATCAACCGGTTGCGCTGGTGGTGGCCGACACGCTCGAGCATGCGCAAGCGGCGTCGCGCATGCTGCGCATCGAGTACCAGGCGAGCAGCCCGGCGCTCGACTTCACGGCAGCTAAGGCGGGCGCCTTCGCACCGGAAAAGGTCCAGGGCTCGAGCGCCGACACGACCCGCGGTGACGTCGGCGCCGGCATGGCGGCGGCCGCTGCCCGCATCGATGCGGTGTACACCACGCCGGTGGAACATCACAATCCGATGGAGCCGCATGCGACGATAGCCAGTTGGGACGGCGACCAGCTGACCCTCTACGATTCGACCCAATACGTCACGGGCGACCGCAACACGGTCGCCAAGACACTGGGCATTGCACCCGACAAGGTGCGGGTGATCTGCCCGTTCGTCGGTGGAGGTTTCGGCTGCAAGGGATCGACCTGGTCGCATGTGGTGCTGGCTGCGATGGCCGCGCGCGCCACCGGCCATCCGGTCAAACTGGTGCTGGAACGGCCGCAAATGTTCGGCATGGTCGGCGCCCGTCCGCAAACCGAGCAGCGCCTGCAGCTGGGCGCGGACGCAACGGGGCGCCTTGGCGCCGTCCGGCACGACGTCATCGCCAGCACGTCGTTCCAGGAAGACTGGATCGAACCGTCCGCCATCGTCACGCGGATGCTGTACGACAGCACCAGCCAGCACACCAGCCACCGCCTGGTCAAGCTCCACCACGGCACGCCGACCTTCATGCGGGCGCCGGGGGAAGCGAGCGGCAGTTTCGCGCTCGAATGCGCGCTCGACGAACTGGCGCATGCGGCCAAGCTGGATCCGGTGGCGCTGCGTTTGCAGAATTATGCGGAAAAAGAACCGGAGAAAGGCTTGCCCTGGTCGAGCAAGTCGCTGCGCCAGTGCTACCAGGTCGGCGCCGAACGATTCGGCTGGGCGCGCCGCAATCCGCTGCCGCGTTCGATGCGGCACGGCGACTTGCTGATGGGCTGGGGCATGGCAACGGCGACCTATCCCGCCAACCGCCAGGCCGCCAGTGCTTCCGCCACGATCCTGGCCGATGGCAGCGCCGTGGTGCGCAGCGGTTCGCAAGACCTCGGCACCGGCACCTACACGGTCATGACGCAAATCGCCGCCGATGCGCTCGGCCTGCCGCTGGAGAAAGTGCGCTTCGAACTGGGCGACACGAATCAGCCCGGCGCCCCCGTGTCGGGCGGTTCGCAAACGGTCGCCAGCGTCGGTCCGGCAGTCCATGCGGCGTGTGTCGCGGCCAAGACCAAACTGGTACAAATGGCGATTGCCGATTCGGCATCAGCGCTACATGCGAGCAGCGCCGAGGACGTTGGCATCGAGGCTGGCTGGGTCTTCAAGCGCTCGGTACCGGCGCGTCGTGAACCGATCGCAGCGATCATCGGACGCAACGGCGGATCACCCATCGAGGCCACCGCCGAGACCAAACCCGGCGACGAGAAAAAACAGTTTGCCCTGCATTCCTTCGGCGCCGTCTTTACCGAAGTGCATGTCGATCCGGACCTTGGCACCATCACGGTGCCGCGCATCGTCGCTGCCTACGGTGTGGGAAACCTGATGAACCGCAAGACGGGCCATAGCCAGCTGATGGGCGGCATCGTGTGGGGCATGGGCATGGCGCTGATGGAAAAAACCAGCATCGATCACCGCACCGGGCGCGCGGTCAATGGCAATCTGGCGGAGTATCACGTGCCGGTAAATGCCGACGTCGGTAGCATCGATATTACCGTGGTCGATGAGCAGGATCCGCACATCAGCAGTCTGGGCGCAAAGGGGATTGGTGAAATCGGCATCACCGGCGTGGCAGCGGCAATCGGCAATGCCGTCTTCCATGCGACCGGCAAGCGCGTACGCGACTTGCCGATCACGCTGGACAAGCTGATCTGAGTGGCGCATATGCAAAAAGGGCATTCTGATGGAACGCCCTTTTTTCCAACCAGTGATTCGAGCTCGCCTGGCCTGTCGCCGCGGCCGCACCGCCAACGTCTAATGTGACGTGCCGGCGCCTTGCCCGAGCAACTGCGGCGGCTGCAATGGATCGAAATCCTGCCAGTCGCCGTCGATGATGGTGCCTTCGGCCTGCTCGATGTCGTCGGCGCCGAGTTGCCGCAGCAACGAGACGGCGCTGCGATGCGCCTGGTCGCCGTCGGCAGCCACCGCCAGCATCAGACCGGATTTACGCTGACGCAGCGTGTTGTCGCCGGCCTCATTCTGGGCTTCGGCCGGCGCAGGTTCTTCGTCTTCGCCCTTTTCCTTCATCTGACTCAGGCTGCCGATGAGACCGCCGACATGGGCGCCCACCAAGGCGCCCACAGCCGGACCGACTGGCCCGAACACTGGTGCGCCGATCAGCCCGACACCGGCACCGACAGCGCCGCCCGTAGCAGCGCCGGCGGCCACACCGGTCGAGGTTTCGTGCGCGCCCGGCGAATCGTCGCGATCGCCACCGATCGAGTAAAGATTATGTTGGCCCGGCGGATTCAGATAGAACGAACTGATGCCGTCCTGCGGAAAACCGGCGTCGACCATGGCCGCGATAGCACGGGTGACCTGGTCCTGTTCATTGAAGCGTCCGGCGATGATTTGGGACATGTTTTTCTCCTTCGATGATTCTGCAGCGTGGCGACCGTTTCGGGTGCTGCCGAGGCTGTCGATATTGCAAAGGTAGACCCGGCTCAACGGCGCCAGTTCCCACCGATCCCGGCTGCGTGTTCGAAGCGTGCCATCAGCGGCATGGCGCCTTGGTTCAGTTGCTTGTGGTGCGGACTTCGATTTCGAATTCACCGAAGGTTTCGCGTACAGATCCGGCATATTGCTCGGCTTCCTCGATCGCGCCGAAGCGGCGCGCCTGCTGGATGTCGCCTACCAGGACCTGGTCGGTTTCGGTGCCGGGGCCAACATAGGGGCCATCGCCGACCGTGGTCGACTTGGAGCGCAGCACGTAATAGGTCGGGGATGTTGGAATCGTCATGTTCAGTCTTGTCGGTTGGTTCGCGCTGGCATCAGCGCAGATGGATCACGTCATTGGCCTGGTTGCGGCAGGCTTCCCGGAGGTCTTCAGCCATGCGCCGGTCCTCGATGCGCTTGCGCATGATCTGAGCGTGTTGCGAAGCGCTCATCGGCGGCGTGGTGGTCAGGTCCTTCAGCAGAGCAGTATTTTCGTCGGTATTGCGCATGAGTTCAGTCTTTCGGTTCATACCATGGTTGGGTGGTGCTGCATGTTCGCCAGGCTAGCAAGGCAAACTTCCCGCGCGTTCGCCCGGCGGCTTCATTCCCACCGTTTTATTTGCTGCTCGCGCCTGCCACGCTTGCTGAAATTCTCAATGCTCAACGCGAATTCGGATCGACGTCGAGCTGAACGTACGGCGGCACGAGTTGGTTGCGCCCGCGGTGCAGCAACACATACTCGCTTAGATTGCTGGCCAGTTCCTGACCCCGATCCTGATCCGGGTTCACCGGCGACTCCGGAATCCACATCACGATGGCTGCAGTGGCCAACGAGACCGTCAGCATCAGGACCGTGCCTGTTACCAGCAATCGTACGTTATGCAATGTTCGTGAGGCAATTGCCATGATGAGCTCCGGATACGGGCCAGGTGGGGTGCAGGCGTGATGGACGGGCTTTGAACGGATCGCTGAACGGATCGCTGAACGGATCGCAAAACGGATCGCAATGACACCATCGCAGGCTGCACGGTAGCGCTGATTGTGCGCTGCACTGCGTGCCCATACTGTGCGTTCCCCAACTTAGGTGCCCATATCACGGTCTACGGCAAGCATGACCGATCCGGACCGCCGACCGCCGGGTTTGACGCCACCGCGGCATGTCCTGCAAGCAGCTGATCTCGGTACGAATCGGCCACTTGAAACGAGTCGGTACGTGTTTGTGGTGTGGGTGCGGGGTGCACCATCTCGGCACGGACCGGCGGCTCGTCGATGCTGCGACGCGACCGTTTCTTCAAATAAGCTAAAATCCGCTATCGTGAAACGTCAACCATTCTTCCTGCGGCTGCTCCTGACCCTTTTGCTGCTTGCTTCGCAGCAGATGGGTCTGGTCCACGCGATCGGCCACCTGAGCGATCCGGACGGGCGAGAGCCACAGTCGCAGTTGAAGCGACAGCCGACGCCGCAATCCAAGCAACTGCCGGCCGACAAGGCTTGCCAGCAGTGTCTGGCGTTTGCGCAGATCGATGCTGCCGTCGATACGCCGCCCTACGCGTTCATTGCGCCGCCGCTGGAACAAGGCATCGAGCTGGCAAGTCTTGCCCGTAGCGCCACACCGACCACCGACTGCCCGTTTCATTCCCGCGCCCCACCTGCTTGCCTCTAGCATCACTTCATGCCGACGTCCGCATTACGCTGCGGATGCTTCCCGCAGTTGATCCCGAGGGACACCCATGTTGAACAAAACCGTACTGGCGACGGCGCTTGGCGCCGCGCTTGCAGCACCGCCGTATTCATCGGCTGCCGCGCCGGCCGATGACAAGGACCTGGCGCAGATCCGCGCCCAGATCCAGCAATTGAAGGATAGCTACGAAACACGCATTCAAGCCCTTGAAAAGCGTTTGCAAGAGTCGGAAAACCGTCCGGCCGCGGCTACTACCATCCGCGCCACGCCGGCAACCAGCGCCGCCGAAACCGCCCCGGCTGCGACAGCCGGCAGTGCGCCGGCCGTCGCAGCGCAACCCGGTCCCGGCGTCGTTGCGGGCACCGCTGCCGCGAATGGCTTCAATCCCAGCATCTCGCTGATCCTTGGCGGTACCTACGCGAACCTGTCGCAAGACCCTAACCGCTACCGGATCCAGGGTTTCATACCGGGTGGCGAAGTCGGTCCGGGCAAGCGTGGCCTGAATCTGGGTGAGTCGGAACTGACGCTGGCGGCCAATATCGACCCGCGTTTCGCCGGGAAACTTACCTTTTCCCTGACGCCCGACGATACGGTGCGTGTCGAGGAAGCGTTTTTCCAGACCCAGGACCTGTCGAATGGCCTGAACCTGAAGGCCGGGCGGTTCCTGTCGTCAGTGGGCTATCTGAACAGCCAGCATGCGCACACCTGGGATTTCGTCGATGCGCCACTGGCCTACCAGGCGTTTTTCGGTGGCCAGTACAAACCCGACGGTGCGCAAGTGCGCTGGCTGGCGCCGAGCGAAACCTTCATCGAGCTGGGCCTGGAGGCTGGCCGTGGCAGCAGCTTTCCCGGCAATGAACGCAATCGCAACGGTATCGGCTCGACTGCGCTGTTCGCCCATGTCGGCGACGACATCGGCGAATCCGCCAGCTACCGCGCCGGCCTTTCCTACCTGCGCACCAGTGCGGCGCAACGGACCTACGGCGATTTCGACAGCGCCGGCAACGCGGTCACGAATGCCTTCACCGGCAACTCGTCGACGGTGATCGTCGACGGTATCTACAAGTGGGCGCCCAATGGCAATCCGGTTCGGACCAACTTCAAGCTGCAGGGCGAATACTTCCGTCGTACCGATCGCGGCAGCCTTGGCGATGACGTCAATTCTGCCTCGGCAGCATACCGCGCTGCCCAGTCCGGCTGGTATCTGCAGGGGGTGTACCAGTTCACGGCAGGCTGGCGGGCCGGACTGCGATATGACCGCCTCAATTCGGGTACGCCCGACATTGGAAACGGCGGCGGCAATTTCTTCCAACTGGCCGCTTACAACGCGCGCCGCACCAGCGTGATGCTGGATTATTCGCCCTCGGAATTCAGCCGGTTTCGCTTGCAGTTCGCACGGGACCGGGCGCGTCCCGAGGCCACCGACAATCAGATCTTCTTGCAATACATCATGAGCCTGGGTGCCCACGGCGCCCACACGTTCTAGGACCCACCATGAAAAAAATACTCGTTACTTTGATTGCAGCAGGCATCTCGATGGCGGCGCCGGCGGCCTTCGCGGCGTTGAACGTACTTGCCTGCGAACCGGAGTGGGCGGCGCTGGCAACCGAAATCGGCGCCGACCGCGTCAAGGCCAGCAGCGCCACCACTGCCTTGCAGGATCCGCACCGCATCGAAGCGCGTCCCAGCCTGATCGCCCGCACCCGCAATGCCGACCTGCTGGTGTGCACCGGCCTGGAACTGGAGGTCGGCTGGTTGCCGATCCTGCTGCAGCAGTCCGGCAATCCGAAGATCGCACCCGGCCAGCCCGGCAACTTCGAAGCCGGCAGCGTGGTGGCGCGGCTGGACGTTCCGACCCGGCTCGACCGCAGCGACGGCGATGTCCACGCCGCCGGCAATCCGCACATCCAGCAAGACCCGCGCAACATTCTGAAGGTCGCCGAAGCGCTGACGAAACGGCTGAGCGAGATCGATGCGCCGAATGCGGCGTTCTATCAATCGCGCCTGAGCAATTTCAGCAGCCGCTGGATGGCCGCGATGCAGAAATGGGACCAGCAACTGGCGCCGCTGAAAGGCACGCCCATCGTCGAACATCACAAGAACATGGAGTACCTGATGCACTGGGCGGGGCTGCGCCAGGTCGGCACGCTCGAACCGAAACCCGGCGTCGAGCCGAGCGCCGCCCACCTGAATGTCCTGCTGGCGCAACTGCAGCGGCAGCCGGCGAAAATGGTCTTGCGCGCGGCCTACCAGGATGGCCGGGCGTCGGAATGGCTGTCGCAGAATGCAAGGATACCGGCAGTAGTGCTGCCGTTCACGGTAGGCGGCGACGAGCGCGCCAAGGATCTGTTCTCGCTGTTCGACGACACGGTGGCGCGATTGCTGGAAGCGGCGAAATGACCGCCCAGGCGAGTGACCTGCTGATCGTGTTGCCGGCATTCCTGGCCGGCCTGCTGGTGCTCGCCACCCATGTGCCGCTGGGCGCCCAGGTGCTCAAGCGGGGCATCGTCTTCATCGACCTGGCGATTGCCCAGATCGCCGCCCTGGGTGTGATCGTCGCCGGCATGGGCGACCTCGATCCGCAGGGCTGGATGGTGCAGGCGGCGGCGGGAGCTGCCGCGATGCTGGGCGCCGTGCTGCTGACCTGGACCGAAAAGCGCTGGCCGGAAGTGCAGGAAGCCCAGATCGGCGTGCTGTTCATCCTGGCGGCCACCGGCGGGCTGCTGCTGCTGGCACACAATCCGCACGGCGGCGAACACCTGCGTGACCTGCTGTCCGGCCAGATCCTCTGGGTGCGCTACGATCAACTGGTGTTTCCGGCGCTCGCCGCTGCCCTGATCATCGGATTGCTGCTGGTGATCGGCGAACGAATCGGCCGGCTCGGCTTCTATCTCGTGTTCGCGCTGGCCGTGACGGTGTCGGTGCAACTGGTGGGTGTCTACCTGGTGTTTGCCAGCCTGATCGTGCCCAGCCTGGGGGTGCGCAATTATCCGGTGCGGCGCCGCCTGCCCCTGGCCTACCTGATCGGTACCGGCGGCTACGCGGTCGGGCTGGTCCTGTCGACCTGGTTCGACCTGCCCTCCGGCGCGTTGATCGTGTGGTGCCTGGCGCTGCTGGCCATCGTGGTCCACGCTTTCGGTCCGGCACGCATCGGTGCATGGGATCGATGCGACTGATTACAATGATGCGACTTGGCAGCCGGCGCATCCTCCAACTTACTTAAAGATTTGAAAACATGGCGCACGATCATCATGAGCACCCTACCGGCCACGATTCGCATCACGGGCACGGGCACGAGCACGAGCACGGCCATGGGCATGGCCCACGACATGCACGGGAGGCGGGGCACGGCCACGGCGCACACGGGCATCAGCACGGCCACGGGCATGCGCCAAAAAACTTTGGCATGGCATTCGCGGTCGGGATCGTCCTCAACACCGGCTTCATCATTGCCGAAGTGACCTATGGCTTGTTGGCAAACTCGCTGGCGCTTCTGGCCGACGCCGGCCACAACCTGTCGGATGTCCTGGGACTGTTGCTGGCCTGGGGCGCCAGCGTCCTGGCGCGGCGCCTGCCTTCATCACGTTTTACGTACGGCTTGCGCAGCACGTCGATCCTGGCGGCGCTGGTCAATGCGATCCTGCTGCTGACCGTGACTGGCGGAATCGCCTGGGAAGCGATTCAGCGCATCGGACAACCGAATGACGTGCACAGCATGACGGTGATCGTGATCGCAGCGATCGGCGTCGTCATCAACACGGCGACGGCGCTGATGTTCATGCGCGGCGGCGAAGATGATCTGAACATTCGCGGCGCTTTTCTGCACATGGCCGGCGATG
>JAYUWF010000300.1:0-4020 GCA_043753685.1 Herminiimonas sp. | reverse complement strand
CGCTCATTGAAGTCCCGCGCAAATTTCAGGTAGTCCACGATCGTGCGATTGAAGCGTTCGCCCGGAATCAGCAAGGGAATGCCGGGTGGATAGGGGGTCAGCAGAATCGAAGTCACCCGTCCTTCGAGTTCATCGATCGGCACCCGGTCGATTTCCCGGTGCGCCATCTTGGCGAAGGCGTCCGACGGTTTCATCGCCGGCTGCATGTCCGACAAATACATCTCGGTCGTCAGGCGGGCGATGTCGTAAGCCTTGTAGAAATCATGGATCTGCTGGCACAGATCGCGCAGGCCGATGCGCTCGTAACGCGGGTTGGCCGCCGCAAACTCCGGCAGGATGCGCCACAGCGGCTGGTTCTTGTCGTAGTCGTCCTTGAACTGCTGCAGCGCCGTCAGCAAAGTGTTCCAACGGCCCTTGGTGATGCCGATGGTGAACATGATGAAGAACGAGTACAGACCGCATTTTTCGATGATGACGCCGTGCTCGGCCAGGTACTTGGTGACGATCGAGGCCGGGATGCCGCTCTCGCCGAACTTGCCTTCCAGCGACAGGCCCGGATTGATGATGGTGGCCTTGATCGGGTCGAGCATGTTGAAGCCCGGCGCCAGGTTGCCGAAACCGTGCCAGGTGTCTTCGGCGCGGATCATCCAGTCTTCGCGCGTGCCGATGCCGTCGTCCGAGAACGTGTCCGGACCCCAGACCTGGAACCACCAGTCCTTGCCCCATTCCTCGTCGATCTTGCGCATGGCGCGGCGGAAATCCAGCGCTTCAAGGATGCTTTCCTCGACCAGCGCGGTGCCGCCAGGCGGCTCCATCATCGCCGCTGCCACGTCGAGCGAGGCGATGATCGAATATTGCGGCGAGGTCGAGGTGTGCATCAGGTACGCCTCGTTGAAGGCATCCTGATCGAGCTTGACGGTCTGCGATTCGCGCACCAGGATCTGGGAGGCCTGCGAGAGACCTGCAAGCAATTTGTGGGTCGATTGGGTGGAAAAGATCATCGACTCGCGGGCGCGCGGGCGGTCCTTGCCGATCGCATGCATGTCCTTGTAAAAATCATGGAAGGTCGCGTGCGGCAGCCAGGCTTCGTCGAAGTGCAGGGTATCGATCTCGCCGTCCAGAATGTCCTTCAGCGTCTCGACGTTGTAGATCACGCCGTCGTAGGTCGATTGCGTAATGGTCAGGATGCGCGGCTTCTTGTTCTTGGCTTCGCGGGCGAAGGGATTGGCTTCGATCTTGCGCTTGATGTTTTCGATCTGAAATTCTTCCAGCGGTATCGGGCCGATGATGCCGAGGTGATTCCGTGTCGGCATCAGGAACACTGGAATCGCGCCGCACATGATGATCGCGTGCAGGATCGACTTGTGACAGTTGCGGTCGACCACGACGATGTCGCCGGGCGCGACCGTCGAATGCCAGACCATCTTGTTGCTGGTGCTCGTGCCATTCGTCACGAAGTAGCAGTGGTCGGCATTGAAGATGCGTGCCGCATTGCGCTCGGACGCCGCCACCGGACCGGTATGGTCGAGCAATTGACCGAGTTCCTCGACCGCATTGCAGACGTCGGCGCGCAGCATGTTCTCACCAAAAAACTGGTGGAACATCTGGCCGATCGGTGACTTCAGGAAGGCCACGCCGCCCGAATGGCCGGGGCAATGCCATGAGTAAGAACCATCGTTTGCGTAATGCACCAGCGCGCGGAAGAACGGCGGCGACAGGCCATCCAGATACGACTTCGCTTCGCGGATGATGTGGCGCGCGACGAACTCCGGTGTGTCTTCGAACATGTGAATGAAGCCGTGCAGCTCGCGCAGGATGTCGTTTGGAATATGCCGCGAGGTCCGTGTCTCGCCGTACAGATAGATCGGTATGTCGGCGTTCTTGTGCCGGATTTCCTCGACGAAGGCGCGCAGCGATTTCAGGGCATGATCGGTTTCCTCGAAGGAGCCGGCACCGAATTCTTCGTCGTCGATCGACAGGATGAAGGCAGAGGCGCGCGACTGCTGTTGCGCGAACTGCGACAGGTCGCCGTAGCTGGTCACGCCGAGCACTTCCATGCCTTCTTTTTCCATGGCGTCGGCCAGGGCGCGGATGCCGAGACCGGAGGTGTTCTCGGAACGGAAATCTTCGTCGATGATGACGATCGGGAAGCGGAATTTCATGGCAATGACTCCAGACGCCGGTGGAGGCCAGCGTCAAGTTGAAGGTGAAGCAAGGAAAAAATGGACCGTGCCGGCCGGCCTGCTACAGGTGCAGGTAGGCGGTGGCGCCGATTACCAGGCCGATGCCTGCCACGCCATAGGCGCCGTAAGCCAGCCATTTCTTGCGCGTCAGGAGCGTGATGGCTGCAAGCGAAATCGCGATCTGTTCGGCCGTCATCGCCAGCGCCCAGCGGTGGTGCGTATGAATGGCCTCGTCGGATTTCTTGTCCCAGTCGAGCGACGATGCTTCCAGCTTTTCGGCATCCTTCTTGATGCCTTCCTTTTCCTGCTTGTAGCGTGCCACTTCCGAACGATACTTTTCAATATCGACGCCTGGCAGTGCCATGGCCAGTTCGGACAGGTTCTGCTTGTTCGATTTGGCCTGGTAATAATTCCACTGGTTGGAGGCTTCGGTTTTCTTGATGGCGGCATTGTTCTTGTACATTGCCGCCTGGTTCTGGGTGTCGCCCCCCTGGAAACCGAAGATGGCGCCGATGGTCGCCATGATGGCGGTCATGACGGCGATCTTGCTGGAGAAACTATCGCCACCGTGGGCTGCGTGTTCCAGCTCGTGATCGTGCGGGCCGTGTACGTGAAAACCACCTGCTGACATGTGTATTCCTGATCGATTGATGAATCGGTTGGTCGGTGAATGCGGGAAGTACCTTGGCGTCTCTAGCCGGCTGTGCGCTGGTAGGTGACAAATGCATAACTGCAGCCAATCTGCTCGGAATAATACGCTTCACGCGCGGTTTCCTGCCACTGATTTGCATCGATCGGTGGGAAAAACGCATCGCAGTCGAAGACGCGGTCGATTTCGGTAATGATCAGGCGTTCGCACAACGGCATCGCCTGGGCATAGACTTCGGCGCCGCCGATCACGAAGGCGTCACTCTCCGGCGCCAGCGCCATGGCTGCCGGCAGCGACAGTACGGTGTCGACACCATCGTGACGCCATGCCGGATTACGCGTGACGACGATATTGCGCCGGCCGGGCAGGGCGCGTCCGATCGACTCGAAGGTCTTGCGGCCCATGATGATCGGATGGCCGATGGTGGTGCGCTTGAAGTGCGCCAGGTCTTCCGGCAGGCGCCACGGCAGGCGATTCTCGATGCCGATGCCGCGGACGCGATCGGTGGCGACGATGAGGGTCAGGCTCATAGAGTTGGGCTCATAGGGTCAGGCTCATAGGGTCATGCTAATAAAAGCATCCGCCTCAGACCGCCATCGGCGCCGAAATCGGCGGATGGTGTTCGTAACTGCTGAGCGAAAAATCGTTCGGCTCGATCTTTTCCAGCCATTCCGGTGCGTAGACGCCAGTTTCGGCAAATTTTGGAATGCGGTCGTTGATGATCAACGCGGGCGGATCGAACGGTTTGCGGTCGAGTTGTTGCTTCACCATGTCGAGATGGTTTTCATAGATATGCGCGTCGCCGATGAAATACGTGAACCAGCGCGGCGTGTACCCGGTCAGGCGGCCAACCAGGTGAAGCAGGGCGGCAGCTTCTGCCAGGTTGAATGGCGTGCCCAGGCCGACGTCATTACTGCGGATGTACAGGCACAGCGAGATTTCGCGGGTGCCGGCATTCGGCAGGAACTGATACAGCAGGTGGCAGGCCGGCAGGGCGATCGCATCCAGCTCGGCGCAGTTCCAGCCGTGGAACAGGATGCGGCGGCTGCCGGGATTCTTCATGATCGTGTCTAGACACTCGCGCAACTGGTCGACCGCCTTGTACAGCAGCACCTTCGGCACGCCTTCATCGTCAACGGCGGAGATCAAGCGGTAACCGCGCTGCTGCGCATCGGCGATCTGCAGCGG
>JAYUWF010000299.1:0-12088 GCA_043753685.1 Herminiimonas sp. | reverse complement strand
TGCTGGCGTTGGAGCTGACACTATTGCTGCCCAGGCCACGCGCGCCGGCGCCGCCGCCGCCGCTTTCGAGGCCACTGCTGCCAGCCCCCGTGCCGCTGCTGCCGATGCCACTGCCGCTTTCCATGCCGCTACTGCTGCTGCCCAGGCCACTGCTGCTGCTTCCGCTGCTCCCGATTCCACTGCTGCCGCCACTCGACTGCATGCCTGGTCCGAACCCCATGCTCGAACAACCAGCCAACATCAGCACCGTGCATACCGTAATGATCCGTTTCATTGATTTTCTCCTTTTATGAAAGTAACGTGCACACCGACGCGTTCCACAGCCGGCGAGCTGCGGTGCACACTGTTTTTAGTGTGGAAGGCCGGTGCGAAGTTGCATGAGATTCGATGGCAGTTTCGTTTCATTGCACTTAGACAACTAGCTATGTCGGCTAGCGTACAGACCGTGATTACCCGCCGACGTTAGCCTCGGGTTTTCATTGCGGAGGTGTCCCATGTTCCAGCGCACTCGTTTCAACGCCGATCCGTCGACGCCAACCGGCATCCGTTCGGCCGGCCTGGCTGCCACGACCCTGGCAGCCATCGCCGCTGCGGCATGCATGCTGTGCAGCGCACCGGCGGCAGCGCAAGGCGCGACCTCCGCAGCGGTCAGCACCGGCGTCGGCAATCCCTACAAGCCGTGTAACGACGGCAGCACCAATGAGGATCGTGCCACCTGCCTGAAGGAAGCCGGCGCCGCCAAGCTCGAAGCCCAGCGCGGCAATCTGACGACACCCGCCTCCGCTGCCGACCAGAACGCTTTGCAACGCTGCGATGCTTTGCCTGCCTCGGACAAGGAAGCCTGCCGCCTGCGCATCATGGGCGCCGGCACTACCAGCGGCAGCGTGGCTGGCGGTGGCGTGATCCGTGAAGTGGTGACCGTGGTGCCGAACGCTCCGGTGACGCCTGCGCCGATGCCGATGCCGATGCCGATGCCGATGCCGATGCAAATGACACCGGTTGCGCCGCAGCCAGTGCCGGTGGTGCCGAGCTCCGGCAAGTAACGAATAATGGTCCGTGCGGCATGGTCTGAAAGGCCAGCCGCAGGGCGATCCTGCAGGCCGGCATCCGCCGGTCAGCCGGCATTCTGATCCAAAGGAACCATGACCACACCCAAACCGCCACCCCGGCATTTTTCAATGCTGCGCGGCTTTCACCTTGCCGATTTTCTGACGCTCGGCAATGCCGCGTGTGGTGTCGCCGGCGTGTTCCTGGCCATGCGCTACATGCTGACGCAGCAGGTGGCGGATTTCCTGTGGGCGGTGGCGATGGCGCCGGCTGCCTTCGTGTTCGACGTTTTCGACGGCAAGGTGGCGCGCTGGCGCCAGCAGCATTCGGCACTCGGGCGCGAGCTCGATTCGCTGGCCGACGTCATCTCCTTCGGTGTGGCGCCGGCGGCGCTGGCGTTTGCAGCCGGCATGCAGGGCGGTTGGGATTGCCTGATCCTGATTTACTTTGTCTGTTGCGGCGTGAGCCGGCTGGCGCGCTTCAACGTGACGGCGGAGAGCCTGTCCGACGAGGGCGGCAAGGTGCGCTACTTCGAGGGTACGCCGATTCCCACCAGTGTGGTGCTGACCGCCGTGCTGGGCTGGGCCGCATGGCAGTCGCACGTCGGCACAGCGCTGTATGGCGGCGCATGGCAACTCGGGCCGTGGATGCTGCATCCGCTGGCGCTGCTGTTCGCGCTGTCGGGTACTCTCATGATCAGCAAGACGCTTCACATCCCCAAGCCGTGAACCCTGCGGCAATTCAGCTGCGGTAGTCCGGATACAAGCGGTCCACCAACCGCAGCAGCGCCTGCCATTCGATGTCGTCGCTGCCGTTGGCATCGCTGCCCGCGGCCCGTTCATCCCAGGTGCGTGCGGTCAGTTCGCATACTTCGCGCGTCGGCATGTTGATCGGCCGCTGCGTCTGATACACGTCCAGCTGTATCTCGCAAGCCTGTTCCAGGTACACCATCCGTTGAAACGCCTTGTGGATCGTCGCGCCTGCCGTCAGCAGTCCGTGATTGCGCAGGATCAGCACGTTCAATTTGCCGAGGTTGGCCGCCAGCCGCGCCTGCTCGCTCATGTCGACGTTGAATCCCTCGTACTCGTGGTATCCGACCCGCTCGTAGAATTGCAGCCCGCCTTGCGTCATCGGCACCAGGCCTTCCTTAAGGCAGGACACGGCGCCACCGGCGCGGCTGTGGGTATGCAGCACGCAGCGCGCATCGGGACGCGCCTTGTGGATCGCGGCGTGGATCACGAAGCCGGCGCGGTTGATGCCGTAGCGGGTCTCGCTGAGGATATTGCCATCCATGTCGATCTTCACCAGATTCGAGGCCGTGACTTCGTGATACGCGAGGCCAAAGGGATTGATCAGGAATGCGCCCGGCTGGCCCGGCAGCTCGTATGAAATATGGTTGTAGATCAGGTCGGTCCAGCCGTAGTGATGCACCAGGCGATAGGCGGCAGCCAGTTCGATGCGGGCGGCCCATTCTTCGGCGCTCAGGTGGTTGCCGGCGGGGCGGGATTCTGTCTGCATTCTTGCTGTCTCCGGTGTCGGTGATTTCAGGATCGTCGCGATACGATGCATGTCGCGCCAGTATGGACCAATTGCTGATCGGGAATCAATGCAGGTCTTGATACACTCGCAGGTTGGCACCATATCCAGACGTCAGAGGAAGATTACATGAAGTCCGAACTACCCGGTTCCGCACCACTCGTCGACATTGCCTGGGAAAACCTGGCCGGCATCGTCGAAGCCGATCTCTGGATCGCGGGACACGATCATGAACTGCAGCAGCGGATCGCGAACAACGCCTATCCTTCCGGCCACGGCATCTGTTTCACCCTGGCCGCCGGTGGCGAAATTTATCTGCACACGACCGGCGACGGCGACATCCTGCTCGACGTCACCAGCGATGCCGCATGGGCCGCGCCGGTGATTACCGCCGCAACCCGGGTCCAGCCGCCGGTATCGCAGATCTGGGTGCTGCCGGGCGACACGCTCACGCAACTGATCCTGGGATTGAACAGCCTGATCGCTACGTCGCGCATCGTGCTGTCGCATCGCTTCAAGGGCCGCTGAGCACTGCGCCGGAAGCTGCGGTTACATCGAGAAACAACATCGCCGAAATAAGCGCAGAATCGCTGCAATCACTCCGCTGCGTGGACGACCAATCTTCCGAACGATCCGTAGCCAACTTCATTCAATTTTTGCCAGGAGTCCTCCATGCTCGAAAAACTCTTATCCGGAATCGGCGCCTTCAAGCAGCGCTTGCCGCAAGCCGAAGACGCCTTGCCAGGGCGCAAAACACCGATGCCGATCCAGAATCGCCATCACGTCCACGGCCGTCCGATCGCCGGCGATTTCACCGGACTGTCGCACATCCAGTTGGGCATGGGCTGCTTCTGGGGCGTCGAACGGATGTTCTGGACGATACCCGGGGTGGTCACGACCGCGGTCGGCTATTCCGGCGGCTTCACGCCCAATCCGACCTATCGCGAAGTATGTTCCGGCCAGACCGGCCATACCGAAGCGGTGCTGGTGGTGTACGACCCGGCCGTGTGTTCGCTGGAGACGCTGCTGAAGACCTTCTGGGAAAACCACGACCCGACCCAGGGCATGCGGCAGGGGAACGACACCGGCAGCCAGTATCGTTCGGCGATCTATTGCCAGGACCAGGCGCAGTTCGATGCGGCCGAAGCCAGCAAGGCCTTGTTCCAGGAACGGTTGAATGAAAAACGCTTCGGTCCTATCACTACCGAAATTCGTTTTCCGGAACCGCCGTTCTATTACGCCGAGACCGAGCACCAGCAGTATCTGTCGAAAAATCCCGGCGGCTATTGCGGCTTGTCCGGTACCGGCGTGACTTGTCCGATCGGACTGGCGGCATAAGGCAAGAACGGATGTGAAAGCGGCTGCCGGTTCGGATGAATCGGCAGCCGCTTTTTTGCGTCGAACGGGTTGTCAGCAGTTCAGGCGATGAAGTTTTCGATCGCTTCCATGAACTGCTCCGGCGCCTGCAACTGCGGCACGTGGGCGCAACCTTCCAGTATCTGCAATCGAGCATTCGGCAGTCCAGCCGCAAGTTCCTGCGACATCGGCGGTGGCGTGGCTTCGTCGTGTTCGCCCACCAGCACCAGGACCGGTACCGAAACGCCTGCCAGCTTGTCGCGCACATCCAGCTCGGCCAGCGCGGCGCAGGCATTGTGGAAGGTCTGCGGATCGACGGCCACGAAGCGCGCGCGGCGCTCTTCGATCAACTGCGGATTGGCCGCCTGGAAATCCGGCGCAAACAAGCGCCGCATCGCCACATCCGAAATCCCCGCCAGTCCCTTTGCAGCCGCGCCCGCCGACATGCCGCGAAACGCTGCCCGGCCTGGTTCGGAAAACGCCGCACCGCAATCGGCCAGCACCAGCCGCCCGGCGATCCCGGGATACCGGATCGCCGTCATCAACGCGATGAAGCCGCCGTAGCCGTTACCGAGAAAGGTAGGCGGCAGCGTCAGCTTCAGCGCCTTGATGGCGCCGGCGACGCGGTCGGCAACCTGTTCCAGCGATCCATCGACCCGTTCCGAAGTGCCGAAGCCGGGCAGATGCAGCACGATCACCTGGTGCGTATCGAGCAGCCTGGGTGTGATGCGATCGAAGCTCGATGCATCGGCCAGCAGCGAATGGAACAGCACGATCGGCGCGCCATGGCCGCCGCGCAGGATGCCGACCGGATGGCCGTCGACATCGATGGTCGAGGGTTTCAGCTGGCCGGTGGCGCTGTCGATTTTGTTGGTCATGTCATTCATCGGTTTCTTCTTTCAGGCTTTTTTCAGTCGCAGTGCCGACAAGCGGTCTTCTTCCATCTGTTCCAGGCTGCGCCCACCGGATTCCACGCCGAAGGCCAGCACGAACACGATCAGCGTGACCAGCAAGCCGATCATCAGGGTCAGCACGCCGCGGATGCCGTAGTTCGTGAAAAGGTACACCACCAGGAAGGGCGTGACGATCGTCGCGCCGCGTCCGACCGTGTTGCAGATGCCGGATGCACGCAGACGTACTTCGGTCGGAAACAGCTCGGGAATGTAAATGCCGAACAGCAGCGCCACCAGCACATAGATCGGCACGGTCAGGCAAAAACCGATCACCGGCAACAGCACCGGATCGCTGATGAACGGATAAATGAAGCCGAACACGATCGCCAGCAACGACGCAATCGTGATGGTCGGCTTGCGGCCCCAGCGATCCGCGGTCAGCGCACCAATGGCTGCGCCGATCGGTGCGCCGACCGCCATCAGCATCGAATACTTGAAGGAGGTCGCCACCGTCAACCCCTGCTTGACGAAGAAGGTCGGCAGCCAGGTGATGAAACCGTAGAGCAGCGTGTTGATCACCACGAGTGCGACGCAGCCGACCAGCATGCGCGGCAGCAGGGCAGGGCTCAGGAGCGTGGACAGCTTGCGCGACGGCGCGACTGCGGCAGGCGGTGCAGGTGGCGGCAGCGGTTGTCCATTGGACGATTCGGCTTCGATCTTTTGCATGAGCGCTTCGGCTTCTTCGTTGCGGCCGACCGATTCCAGCCAGCGCGGCGACTCCGGCAGGGATTTGCGCATCCACCAGACCACGATGGCGCCGACGCCGCCGAGGATGAACATGGCGCGCCAGGTAAAGGCCGGAATCACGTAGGTGCCGATCAGGGCTGCGACCGGCAGGCCGGTGACGACGAACACCGCCATGCCGCCGAGCCACTTGCCGCGCACCTTGGCCGGCACGAATTCGGTCAGGGTGGAGTAGCCGACGACGTTCTCCGCGCCCAGGCCGATGCCCATCACCAGGCGCAACAGGATCAGCACCGTCATGTTCGGTGCGAAGGCCGCCAGGATCGAGGCGCCGCCGAACAGCAGCAGGTTGAATTGATAGGTAAAGCGCCGGCCCATCTTGTCACCCAAAAAGCCGGTCATGAAGGAGCCGATCATCATGCCGACGAAGGTCGCCGAGACGAACAGTGCATTTTGCGGCAGCGTCGAAAAACCGCTGTGCAGCGTGGAGCCCAGCACCGTGGCGGCGATGTAGATGTCGAAGCCGTCGAAGAACATGCCGATACCGATCAACATCATGACGCGGCGATGGAAGGATGAAATCGGCAGCCGGTCGAGCCGGCCTCCGGTGTTGACGATGGTGCTCATGCTGTCTCCTTATTTGAGTGCAATTTGGATTGCAACGTGCGCGCCGGATCGGGATGGCGATCCGGCGCGCTTATGGGTCGTACGGTGCTACGGTAAAAATATCAGTTCAGGCGCGGCTGGCTGGCGGTGTCCTTGTACCAATCGAAAGGACTGTCGTCCAACCGCACCATGACGCTCTTCGTCTCGAAATGCTGGTCGAAGGATTCGGTGCCGCACTCGCGCCCGATACCGGAATCCTTGACGCCGCCCCAGGGCGACGCCGGATCGAGCCGGTGATGGTCGTTGATCCAGACGATGCCGCATTTCAGGCGCGCCGCCACCCGGTGCGCGCGGGTGATGTTGTCGGTCCTGATGGCGCCGGCCAGGCCGAACGGCGAATTGTTGGCCATCGCGATGGCTTCTTCTTCGCTCGAAAATTTCGTCACCGAGACGAACGGGCCGAAGACTTCTTCCTGGAAGATGCGCATGTCGGGCGTGACGTCGGCGAACACCGTCGGCTCGACAAAAAAGCCGTTCTGCAATGCCGGGTCCGCGGGAATCCGGCCGCCGGCCACGAGCCGCGCGCGGTCTACTTCCAGGCCGATGCGGATGTACTCGAGCACGCGGTTTTGCTGGCGCGCCGAGACCACCGGTCCCATCTGCACCGACGGATCGATCGGATTGCCGATGCGGATCGACTTAGCCTTGGCGGCCAGCTTTTCGACGAACTGGTCGTAGACTTTTTCCTGCACGATCTGGCGGCTGCCGCAGATGCAGGTCTGGCCGGCGCCGATGAAGGCGCCGAAGGCCGCCAGGTTGACGGCCTGGTCGACACTGAAATCGTCGAACACCAGCACCGGCGTCTTGCCGCCCAATTCCAGCGTCTGGTGCGCAAAATTATTGCCGGCCAGTGCGCCCGTGATGCGGCCGGCTTCGGTGCCGCCGGTCAGCACCCATTTCGCCAGGCCGGGATGTTCCGACAGGGCGCGACCGGAGGTCGGACCGAGCCCGGTGATGACGTTGAAGACACCCGGCGGCAGGCCGGCTTCGACGAACAGGGCGGCCAGGCGCAGCGTGGTCAGCGGCGTGTATTCGGAGGGCTTGACCACCGTGGTGCAACCGGACGCCAGGGTCGGCGCCAGGCTCTTCATCATGATCATCAGCGGATGATTGAAGGGGGTCGAATTGCCCACCACGCCGAGCGGCGTGCGCAACGTGTAGTTCAGATAATTGCCATCGACCGGAATCACGGCGTCGCGGCGCGCGATCGCGAGACCGGCGTTGTAGCGCAGGAAATCCGGCAGGCGCGATACCTGGGCCCGGGTTTCATTCAGCGAGCGGCCGTTGTTCAACGTCTCCAGGTGATAGATCTCTTCCAGGTTGGCTTCGAACACATCGGCCAGCTTGTTGATCAGCCTGGCGCGGGTGCGGTTCGACAGGCTGGCCCAGTCGGCGCGCTCGAAGGCGGCGCCGGCGCTGCGCACGGCGCGGTCCACGTCTTCGTCGCTGGCGTGGCCGATGCGGGCCAGCAGTTCACCGGTGGCCGGATTGATCACGTCGAGAAGGTCGGGGCGGCTGGCAGGCACTTCGCGGCCATCGATGAAGAGGCCGTGCGTGACGATGCTTGCGCCGACGCTGGCCCCGGGCTGAACTGCATTGACAAGACTGGACATGTGGTTTCCTGTGGAAGTGTGCATTCGAAAATGCGGGAATTCTGGAAATCGGTCAGCTCGCCACGACCATGCGCGAGATGGCGTCGTTGACCCGCTTGGCCGCTGCGGCGATGTGCTGTTCGGCCAGCCGTTCGGCGCGCTTGACCTTGCGATCCTGGAGGGCGTCGATGATGCGGCAGTGTTCCTCGACCAGCGAGGCCGGATTGCCCTTCTTGACGTTGCTGAGGCTGACCAGCACCGCCCGCTCCATCTGATCGATCAGGTCGCCCAGCTGGTCGCGCATGCGCACGTTGGTCGCCAGTTCGGCCAGCGAACGGTGAAAGGCCTTGTTGTAGGCGATGAAGCCGCCACCGTCCCAATCGTCGGGATGGAAGCGGCGGAAGGGTTCGAGCGTAGCCAGTTGGTCGCCGCTGGCCTGGCGCACGATGCGCTCCATGCAGGCACGCTCGAGCGCCGCGCGCAGATGGAACATGTCCTGCACGTCGGCCAACGAGATCGGCGCCACCCGGTAACCCTGGCGCGGCGTGCTGATGACCAGCGCCTCGCGCTCCAGGCGCATCAGGGCGTCGCGTACCGGCGACTTGCTGACGGCGAAGCGCGCCGCCAGCTCGGCTTCGCGGATTTCGGTGCCGGGTGGCAGCGTGCAGTGCAGGATTTCCGCGCGCAGCTGGTCGTAGACGGATTCGCGCAGCAGGCGAGGGCCGGAGGGCGGCAGCGGGATGATCTTCGCGTTCATGATGATCTTTGGAATGATTACGAACAGGTCGGAATCATATCTGATATATCACGATAACGCGGTCGATACGGAATCTTTTATTTTTATTCTTTTAAAAACAGGGGGCTACGGAACCGTCTAAAGAAAAATTTCGCGTTGGTTGGCCGCGGCCGACTGCCATTTGTTCCGGATCGTGATACATCAACCTGATGTCGATCACCCCGATGTCTCATGGCATCATCGGTCCGGCCGTGCCTTAGAATGCGATGTAAGGTCCGTTACCGCCCGGGGTGGACTTGCCCTCGATCGCCGTAAACACACTGCGCCCTAGATAGAACCCCAGCCCGAGGTCGACCGACGTATTGTCGAAGCCGCTACCACCAAGCGCTGGCAGGACGGCGAAGGTCGGATTTTGCCGGAACAGGTTGTCGGCGTTGGCGATATTGAAGCTGAAGCCGGCATTGACGCCGTTCTTGCCCTGGAGGACGGTATTGAAGGTCAGCGTCGACAGCGGGCAGAAAAATTTCGAGCTGCACAGCGGTGTGTTCGACGGAAAGAAATAAGCGTTCGATCCGCTGTCGACGAAACTGCCGGGGTATGCCTTGCCGGCCAGTGTGATCGTGAAGGTTCCCGACACCGGATCGACCGTCAATACCTTGGCCGAACCGAGCGCATTGTTGGCCTGGGTACCGATGCCCAGCGTCATGGTGCCGGTCGCCGATGTCGCACCCGGCTCCGCAATCGCCGGCAGGCGCAAGACCACGCCGTTGTTGTTGGTCGGCAGCATGGCCACCGGATGCTGAACCTGTTGTGTCGCGCTGGCCGTGGTCGGCGTGCAGCCGGTCGGGCCGCATGCGTAATACAGTCCCTGCGTATTGCTGGTCACGCAACTGGCGCCGCAGTCGTTGGTGAAGTTACCGATTCCCAGGATGCCGTTGGCGCCGAAGTCGCGCACCGTGTTTTCAGCCGGGCCGCTGGCGGAGCAATCGGGCGGAATGTCGGTAAATGCAGCGTCGCCGATGATCTGGATCGGGACCCCACTGGCAGTCTGTCCGGCCAGTTTCACGTCGGCGCCCTTGACCGGTCCCCAGCTGTAGCCGTCCGCGAACTGCGTGCACTCCACCAGGGCATTGCCGTTCTGTGCCGTTTTCTGGATCAGCTTGAGTGACGGTTGCACCACGGACGAGAGCAGGCGCAAGCCGACCGAACCAGTGTCGACCTGTACATGGTCAATGGTCTGGCAAGCGGTGTTGCTGCCGGGTTCGCAGATGGTGACACTGGTAAAAAGCGAATTGACCGTATCGGCAGGGCCGGCATCGATCACCACGTCCTGCGTGTTGCCGACCATCGCAGGCGGCGCTGGCACGACTGGCGTCGTTGGCGTGGTGGCCGCCGGCGGTGTGGCAGTGCTGCCACCGCCACCGCCGCAGGCAGCCTGCAGCAGTACCATCAGCAGGATCGTCAGCAACTTGGCAACCGGGTTGCGGGTGTCGGGCTTGGCGTACGTATGGCGCAGGTTTCGCATGTTGGAAATATCGGACTTGTTATTGAAGCTCATCGATTGCGACTCCGGTTGGGATCATCGAAGGTACATAGGCCTTGCCGGAAAAAGCCCGCTGATGACCGCTCGAGCGCACCACCAGTTCCGGCCGGTCGATCTGGCGATGCGCGTGGCCGTTGCGGCGGGCATGCGGATCGGTGGCGTAGGTGGCAAAGTAGGTGCCCAGCAGCTGTCGCAGATCCGGCATCGCCGGGCCCGACCAGGTCACCGCAAACACCTTGCCTTCCGGGGTCGCGTATTCACGGATCGCGGTGCCGGATGCGGCCGTCATGGTGTGTACGGTGTAACCGGGACCAGTCTGGGATCGCGTCACGGCCTTCAAGTGCACGCGGTCACGCTCGACCGATTCCACCGCACCGCCCAGGGATGCATGCGCCGGTTGGGAAAGCAGCAGGCCGGCAGCGCTGGCAAACGCCATCGCCGTAATGCAGATGTTTTGTAATTGACTAGCCATGATGTCCTCGGTCGCGGTGCCGCCGCAGGGCGCGCAGGCCCGTGAGAAGGTTTGCCAGACCACAGCGCTGGATAGCGTTGGCAAGTCTGGGCTGGCAAGTCCGGCCCTCGGGAACAGGCGGCGAAGCGCCAGTGTAGCGCATGCCTTGCCGCCCTTGCGTCGGCTGGCGCACGCATGGATCAATCGTTGAGATCGGAATTGCTGTCGACGAATCGTTGACCCAGAACCTGGCTGTCGAAACGGCAAAAACATGCCGGCGTTGAACGACGCCGCGATGGGAAGTCGTATTCGGCTGGTTCCAGGCGTCGGGTACTTAGTTCGATTCCTTGATCAGCCGCTCGGCGGTCGCTTGAATCGGCCGGGCATTCATCTCATAGAGGCGTGCAAAAATGTCGATCTGCTCCTGCGAAATCGTGACCGGATCCTTCATCACCATCCACAGCACGCCTTCGCTGCAGGGCGGGGTCGTGAGCGAGCCCATGTAGGTGAAATATTCGCGCTTGGCCGGCAGGATGTCGTTCATGTCCATGGCGCCGGCGGGAGTCACGAGTTCGTTTTTTTCCAGAGGCATGTTGTTCCAGACCGTCTGCACCAGCTTGCGCGCGGCGCCACGCTCGATGAGCACCGCCACCACCGCCAGCTTGCCGTTGGCATCGCGATGCACCAGGTGCGCCACCATGTCGTAGGCGCGACCGTTGATGCGTTCTTCCGATGGCCGGTGAAAATGGAATTGCACCAGCTCGAACATCCGGCCACCGACCGTGATGTGATTGCCGGCGCCCAGATTGACCTGGATCGTGTGGCCGGTGTCGATGATGCTGAAGCCGGTCGGTTTGTAATCGAAACCGATCGGCTCCAGATCGACCTTGATACCGCTGCGGATATCGATCGGCGATTGCCGGCTGCCCTTGCCGCAGGCTGCCCATTCCGGACTCATGTCGGCCCAGCGGATCGGGCCGCCTTCGCCACCGTAACTCCAGTGGACGGATTGATGCGAGGGCGCGCTCAGGGCCGCTGCGGCGGTGGCTTTTTTGCCAGCGGTGGCGTGGGCCTCGGCGCCGCCGGGCTTGCCGGACCATTCGATCTGCGCCGGCGGCCTGGTTTTACGGACCGGTTTTTCGATCATCGCGGCGCGCATCCTGCTCAGGCGCTCGGCAATCCGCGCGGCGACTTCCTGCGGCGTGGCGTTGGCCACCGGCTTGCCGTCCTTGCCGACCGGTCTGGCCGCTTTCGATTCTTCCACCAGGGGCGGTTCCTTGACCAGTTTCACGATCGATCCGGCAGCGGTTGTGCCAGGTGCGGATGAAGTGGTAGGGGCAGAAGTCGTGGCAGCGGGTTTTGCAGCAGGTCCGGCGGGTGCGGCCGATGCAGCAGGTGCAGCCTTGGCCGGCACGGCCGCAGCGTGCGGATCGTCGTTCGCTTGTCCGGCGCCGGTCATGCCGTACAGGATGCTGGCAATCAACAGGATTTTCTTGGAAACAGACATGGCAGGCCGGATCAGTA
>JAYUWF010000298.1:0-12089 GCA_043753685.1 Herminiimonas sp. | reverse complement strand
CTCCTTGCCATGGCCCGCCATGCCGCGTCGCCACGCCTTGGTCTGCGCACGAACCACTCCTGCCACGCCGACCCTGCCTATCGAAATAGGTTCTAAGGATCGCCGGGTAATGCTTGCTCCAGCGTGAATCATCGGTGCGGCGCATAATCCTACGCGAACCATCACTCGCGGGGTTTCCCATGCAATTACTTCAGCCCCATACCAAATCGCTCGGTGCATTCGACGTGCATCGCTTGCTGCCAGCCTATCCGCAGAAGATGGTCGGGCCCTTCATTTTTTTCGATCACATCGGACCGGCAGAACTGGTGCAGGGGGTCGGCATGAATGTGCGGCCGCATCCGCACATTGGCCTTGCCACCGTGACCTATCTGTTCGAGGGCGCGGGGCTGCACCGCGACAGCCTGGGCAGCATCCAGCGCATCGTGCCAGGCGACGTCAACTGGATGACGGCCGGGCGTGGCATCGTGCATTCGGAACGAACGGCGCCCCAGGACATGGTGCCGGGCGCGCGGCTGCACGGCATCCAGATCTGGATCGCCTTGCCACAGGCCGACGAAGAGGGTGATCCGAGTTTTCACCATCATCCGGCGGCGAGCTTGCCGACCGTGCAAATGTCCGGTGTGCAGGCGCGCGTGATTCTCGGCGAGGCCTTCGGCGCCCGGTCGCCGGTGCGCACCTATTCCGATACGGTGTATGTCGAGTTGCTGATGGACGCCGGCGCGCAGCTGCGGATACCGGCGACCCAGTTGGAACGGGCGCTGTATCCGGTCAGTGGCGAGGTCACGCTCGACGGCACGGCGATTCCGTCGATGCACATGGCGGTCCTGGCCGAGGATGCAGTGGTAACGATCGCGGCGCAGGGCGCGGCCCGGGTGATGCTGCTGGGCGGCGCGCCGATCGACGGCGAGCGCTTCATCTGGTGGAATTTTGTCTCCAGCAGCAAGGCCCTGATCGAAGCGGCCAAGGCCGACTGGCGCGCGCGCCGGTTTGCACCGGTGCCGGACGAAACGGAATGGATTCCCTTGCCCGAGAATTAACAGGCTGTCGAAGGTCCAAGTTTAAGGTTCGCCGTCCCAGTAATCGAGATTGTTTGCAACACGCTGGCGGCCGTCGAAGGCGCGCCCGCCGGCAGTCGAGGTGAACGCGCCGAATTTGCCGGAGTCGGGATATTCGCAGATCTCCGGCGTTTCGCGGGTACTGATCGACAGATACTGCAACGGCGCATCCGAGGTGTTGATGATCTGGTGCGGATAGTCGGGTCCGGCGGGAATGACGATGACGTCGCCGGTGCGAATCGGCAGCATGGCGCCGGCAACGCGCAGCGTGCCACTGCCGGCAATGACGACGAACATTTCTTCCTGCGCGTGATGCAGATGATAGGGACAGGAGAGCATGCCGGGCGCCACCGTATCGACCGACACACCCAATTTTTCCGCCGCCATGCCTGCGCCGATCCAGGCGCACATGCTGTCGTACAGCGGGGCGCGCACGAAGCGTTCCAGAGGTACGTCGTTGAAGTTACGAATCAGCTTTTCGGCCAGGGTTCGTTGGTCGTCGCTCATGCAGTCCTCGTGAAGTGATCGCTCGGCGGAAGGCGCAGAGCGTTGCCATCGGCGGACTGCAAGCATAAGGCACTCGTCCGGCAATTTTCATCAATCATTGCCAGTCAGCGCAATGGCGGCCAAGACCTGGACGATTGCACCGAGTCGATTGATTGACCGACCGGCAACCGGAGCGCCTCGACGTTGCAATGACAGTGGCGCACGTACGGCAAATGCGACTGGCCACCCGGAATTGGTCGGTCGCTCGAAAAAACTCAGTGATCGTGATGCAGATAGGCGGCCTGGCGCGGCAAGCGCAGACTGACCACCAGCGCCACCGCCATCAGCGCCGTCACGTACCAGTAGAACGCTGTTTCGTGCCCCATCGATTTGAGCAGCAGCGCGACATACTCGGCCGAGCCGCCGAACAGCGCATTGCCGACCGCATACGCCAGGCCGACACCGAGCGCGCGTATTTGCGGCGGGAACATTTCCGCTTTCACGATGCCGCTGATCGAGGTGTAGAAACTGACGATCGCCAGCGCCACCGTGATCAGGACGAATGCCACCACCGGATTGGTCACCTGCTGCAGCGCCGTCAGGATCGGTACCGTCGCCAGGGTGCCGAGTGCGCCGAAGAGCAGCATGTTGTTGCGCCGTCCGATGCGGTCCGACAGGGCGCCGAAAAGCGGTTGCATGCACATGTAGAGGAACAGGCATCCGGTCATGATGTTGCTGGCGGTCTTGATCGACATGCCGGCCGAATTGACCAGATACTTTTGCATGTAGGTCGTAAAGGTATAAAAAATCAGCGAACCGCCCGCGGTAAAGCCCAGTACCGTGAAAAATGCCGCCTTGTGATCGCGAAACAGCGCCGACAGGGTGCCGGCGTCCTTGTCCGCCCGCGTCGCGGCGGTCGAGGTCTCGGTCAACGTGCGGCGCAGCAGCAGCGCGACGACCGCGGTGACGGCGCCGATGATGAAGGGAATGCGCCAGCCCCAGGCCTTGAGTTCCGCTTCCGACAATAACTGTTGCAGGATGACGATGACCAGTACTGCCAATAACTGTCCGCCAATCAGCGTGACGTACTGGAAGGATGAAAAGAAGCCGCGCTGGCCGCGCAGCGCGACCTCGCTCATGTAGGTTGCGGTGGTGCCGTATTCGCCGCCGACCGACAGACCCTGGAACAACCGTGCGACCACCAGCAGTGTCGGCGCCCACACGCCGATGCTGGCGTAGGTCGGCAGGCAGGCGATCAGGAGCGAGCCGGCACACATCATGACGACCGAAATCACCATCGACGTCTTGCGCCCCTTCTTGTCAGCGATGCGGCCGAACAACCAGCCGCCGATCGGCCGCATGAGAAAACCGGCGGCGAAAACGCCGGCGGTATTCAGAAGCTGCACCGTCGGATCGGCCTTCGGGAAAAATGCGGGCGCAAAGTAGATCGCGCAGAACGCGTAGACATAGAAATCGAACCATTCGACCAGATTGCCGGAGGACGCCGCGACGATGGAAAAGACGCGGTGCTTTTTTTCTTCCGTCGTATAGGGACGCAGGAGAGCAGGGGACTCGGAGGCGATGGACATGGGTGGGCGCGACATTCGGAAGAAAAATCGACGGAGTGACCGGTGCCAGGAAGGCGGATTCGGGAAAGCGGAAACCGTCCTGGCAAAATCAGTCTATGCCGCCGGATCGAGCGTCGATTCGACCGTTGTCACACCGGTGTACTGCAGGATTTGTGTCGAACGGCATGCCTGATCGGTCGAACCCACGGGTGGACGAAGTTGCAGTAGAAATTTGGCTCAAACCAGGTGCAGCCAGCCGAGCAGCGCACCGAGACCCAGCAGCCACAGCAGGTGAACGCGGGTGCGCCAGACCACCAGCATGCTGACGACGCCGAGCAGCCACAGCGGCCAGTCGGTGCTGGGCGTGTGATTGGCGCCGCCCAGGATCCAGCCGGTCGATACCAGCAAGGCAATGACGATCGGCGCCAGCCCCTGCTTGAAGGCGCGTACCGCGCGCAGATCGCGGTTGCGCTGGCCCCATTGCGCGGCCAGATAGGTCAGGGTGGTGCTGGGCAAGAGGATGCCGATCATGGTGACCAGCACGCCACCAAAGCCGGCCAACGTGCTACCGGCATTGATGCCGACGTTCCACCCCATCAAGGCGACGAAGAGGACGTTCGGACCGGGCGCGGCCTGGGCGATGGCGATCGATGCATTGAATTGCTCGGGTGTTAGCCAGTGGCGGCTGTCGACCAGGTAACGATGCATTTCCGAGGTGGTGGAAATCGCGCCGCCGATCGACATCAGCGACAGCAGCAGGTAATGCGCGAACAGGTCGAGCCAGTCGGCCAGGCCCAGCACGATGTGCAGCGGCGGAGGGGTCGGACTCACGACTTGAGTCTGCGGTAGGTCAGGAGGCAGGCCGGAATGCCAAGTCCCAGCAGCACCGGCGCCAGTGGCCAGTGCAGCAGCGCCACGAACAGGAACACCAGGGCGCACAGCACGACGCAATAGGCAGCCGGCAGTGGATGGCGCTTCAGTACCGGCACCATCTTGATGCCGGTCGCTGCAATCAGGCCAGCTGCGACAGCGCCCATGCCGCGCAGAGCATTGGCCAGTTCCGGATTGCTGGAAAACTGGGCATAGCCGAATCCGAGCAACAGGACGATCACCAGCGGTACGGCCAGGATGCCGGCCAGCGCCGTCAACGCGCCGGCCAGGCCGAAGTAGCGGCCGCCGATCATCAGCGCCAGGTTCACCACGTTCGGGCCGGGCATGACCTGCGCGACTGCCCAGTCTTCGACGAATTCATCGTGCGTCATCCAGCGTTTTTTATCGACCAGCTCGCGCTGCACGACGGCCAGAACGCCACCGAAGCCTTGCAATGCCAGAAAGGTGAACGACCAGAACAGATCGGTCAGCGATGCGGGCAGGGGATGATCGGCGGGGAGCAGATCAGTGGGACGGGGATCGGTGGGGCGAGGATCAGTGGGACGAGGATCGGTCATGGCGGATCGGATGGATCGGGTCGATGCGGGGCGCAGGCTGAAATGTGCAGCAAGCGGCCGGCGCTGCGCACCGACACCCTACTGTAACAGAGCGTGTGGCGCGACGATGCAGGACTGACAAGCCTGGATGACCAGTTCAAGCTGCCTGCTGTACCTGCGTGGTAGAGGCGGCGGTGTTGTCGCCGGTGTGGGCAGAGGGTTCGCCATCGGATTCGACACCGCTGGCAGAAACGCTGTCGTTCCCCGGCTGCGCCGTGCCGCCCAGCACCATCGTCATGTCGACGAATCCGGCACGCCAGGCTTCTTCCAGATTCTGCTCGATGGCTTCCATCGTGGTGTGCTGGAAATTGGTAAATCCATGCACGCCGAAGGCGCGATTGCGGCCGTGGCCCTTGGCCAGATAAAGCGCCATGTCGACCAGGTTGACCACGCGTTCCCAGGTCAACGCCACACCGTCGGGCGCCAGCGGATACGGTGCAAAGCCGATCGAGACATTCACCGAAATCAGGTGCCCCTGGTACTCGATGGCCTGCGCCGAAATCCCGCTCAGCAAGCGGCGCGCGATGTCGTCGATGCCCGGGCGTGAGATCGCCGGCAGGAAGGCCAGGAATTCTTCACCGCCCCAGCGCACGATCATGTCGGTTTCGCGCAGGATCACGCGCAGGTTCTCGGCAATCATCTTCAGGACCGCATCGCCGGCGGCGTGACCATAGGTGTCGTTGATCGCCTTGAAATGGTCGACGTCGAGCAGGAAGAGCGCGCCGACGACTTCATCGCCGGAGACGCCGACACCGCGCTTTTCGACCTGCGCATGGGTACGCATGAATTCCTGGTAATGGCGGCGGTTGAAGAGCGCCGTGAGCGGGTCCCGCGAGCTTTGCTGCTTGAGCTCCAGATTCTTGACTTCCAGCTGGCTGTTCGCATGCCGCACCTTCCGGTACAAGAAGGCCACCATCAGCGATGCCATCGCGAACACCACCGCCAGCAGCCACCAGATGCGCTGTTGCAGACGACGGTTATCGATTTCCGCCGACTTGACCTGGTTTTCGCGGCTGAGCAATTCGATGCGGCGCTCTTTTTTATCGGCTTCGTATTTTCCCTGCAATTCCCAGATGGCTTTCTGGCGCTGCGCTTCGAACAGCGCATTCGAAATCGTGCGCTCGCGATGATAGGCGCGCACGGCGCCGGCCATGTCACCGGCCTGTTCCAGGGCGGCGCCGTATTCGAGCAGCATCGCTTGCAGCGCCGGCTTGTCGCCGGCCTTTTCGTAGAGGGTCAGGCCGGTTTCGAAACTGCGTTTGCTTTCCGCCAGCCGGCCCATGCCGAGTTGCGCTTCGCCGATGTTGACGTGGGCGGTGGCTTCGATGGCTTCATCGTTGAAGTGGCGGGCCGCCTCGATGGCCTGGGTCGCGTAACTGAGCGCGTTGCGGTAATCCTTTACCTTCAGATAGCTGTCCGACAGATTCACCAGCGTGATGTCGATGGTGGCGGTGTCCCCGATCTGCCGTTGCAGTTCCAGTGCCGACAACAGTGCACGCAAGCCGCGCGCGGGCTGCGCCGTATCCATCGCAATCAGATATTCGGTATTGAGCAGTGACGCCATGCGTGCTGGCGACTTGATGTCGGTGGCCAGCGCCATTGCTTCCTTCAACGTGTCGAAGCTCTTGTCGTAGTCCTTCATCTGGCGATACAGACGGGCCAGGCCGTTGAGCGCCCGGATCATCTGCACCGGATTGCCGTGCTGGCGGGCCAGCGCAACCGCTGCCTGCAAACGCGTCAGGGCTTCGGGGAAATTGCCATCCTCGGCATAGGCCTGGCCGGAGCGGACACTGGCCTGGATTCGCAGCGGCAGATCGGTAGTGGCGGTCGCGACCCTCTCGCTTTCCCAGATCAATTGATGGGATTGATCGAGCTCGTTCATGATCAGCATGATCTCGCCCTTGGCGAGCAAGCCCTTGGCCAAGGCCGCTGGGCTGGATCGGGCCTTGCCGAGTGTGATGGCTTCGTCTGCCAGGGCAATCGCCTGATTCTGCTGGCCGGTGCCGCGCAGGGCCAGGCTGAGCTGGGTCAGGTATTCGGCCTTGGTATCGGGCGCTGCGCTGCGTCCGGCCTGGTCCAGCCTGGCCAGTTGCTTGAGTGCCTTTTCGGGAACGAAATTGGCGATTTCACCGATCTCGGCCAATTGGGCTTCCAGGCTCGTTTCGGCGCTCGCGCTGCCCAGAGACAGCAACGTACAGCCGGCCAGCAGAAGCTGGCGGCAGCGAACCGGCAATCGGGAAGTAAAACCAGTCACAACGAGCCCTCGGGAAAAAGCAGAAGTTGCACAAAAAGCAACTTCATCGCAGGTCCCTTCTTGTCCGGGACAGTAAATAATCATATCCTTGTTGCGTTGAAGAAATATGAAAATTTCGCGGCAGTACTCAAAAATCAGACGCTTTTTTGCGGCCGACCGGACGCCGGGTTGTCGTCGACCGCTTTCCGGGTGCCTGGTACTCGGCTGACGAGACCGAAGATCTGCCCTGCCATCAAGACAAGACCGTGGGCGGCAGCGTTGAGATAGACTAAACTACAATGACTTAGTTCAAATCGAGGTCACATGGACACTTTCAATATCCACGAAGCAAAAACCCACCTTTCGCGATTGATCGATGCTGCGGTCAAAGGCCAACCGTTCATCATCGCCAAGGCTGGCAAGCCCCTTGTTCAAGTCATGCGGCTGGACGCGCCGGTAGCGGAGCAGCAGCGTCGTGTCGGCTTTCTGACGGGCCAGATCCGGGTGCCCGATGATTTCGATCGCATGGGCGGCAACGAGATCGAGGCGCTGTTCGGCGGCGGCGCGTGAAGTTCCTGCTCGATACCCATCTGTTGCTTTGGGCTGCAGGTACGCCGGAGCGCCTGTCGCAGCCAGCACGCAGCCTGATCGAAGATCCGGCCAACCTGCTGCTGTTCAGTGCGGCAAGCCTCTGGGAAATTACAATCAAACAAGGCCTCGGTCGTGCCGATTTTCAGGTCAATGCGCGGGTGCTGCGGCGCGGATTGCTCGACAATGGCTACGCCGAGCTGAGCATCTCCAGCGCGCATGCAGTCGCCGTGGATTCCCTGCCGCCGATTCACAAGGATCCATTCGATCGGTTGCTTGTTGCGCAGGCAACGGTAGAAGGCATCGTGCTGTTGACTTCCGACGCGGTGGTGGCGAACTATCCAGGGCCGGTGCAATTGGTGTAGGTGTAGCGGGCAGTTGAAGTTGATCGACCGGATTGCGGTAGGTCAGCCGGCTGCCGGCGCCGCGTGCCACTGGGGAAAACTCGCCTCGAAGCGGCTGCCGGCGCCGATCTCCGACATCAGGGTCACCTTGCCGCCATAGCGTTCGGCGATTTCGTGCACGATCGCCAGGCCCAGGCCGGAGCCGGTGCGGCTCGACGAGTCGCCGCGGTAAAAACGGGTAAACAGCAGGTCGGTGCGCGTATCCGTAAAGCCCGGTCCGTCGTCGAGCACGGCGACGATCACCTGGCCCTCGCGAGACGCCAGCTCGATCGTGACGGTACCGCCGTGTCGGCCGTGCAGAATGGCATTGTCGACCAGGTTGCCGAGCAATTCACCGAACAGGAATTCGCTGCCCTGCACCCACAATGCACCTTCGGGCGCGGCCAGGCCAAGATCGACGCCGTGCTGATCGGCCAGCGGCAGGAAGCGTTCGATAACCTGTTGCGCGACGATTTCGAAATCCACGGGACGATGGTCGGCGCCGCCTTCGGCGCTTTCCGCCTTCGCCAGCACCAGCAGTTTTTCGACCAGATCGGCCGCACGCACCGCGCTGGCTTCGACCTCGGTCAGACGGTCGCGCATGCCGGAAATCTCTTGCGACTTCAGGCCGAGTTGCGCCTGCAGGCGCAGGCCGGACAGCGGTGTGCGCAATTGATGCGCGGCGTTGGCGATGAAATTGTTTTGCGATTGCATCACCGACGAGACCCGCGCCATCATGCGATTGATGGCCACGATCAAGCCGCGCACTTCTTCCGGCGCGTGCAGCGGGTCGAGCGGGGCCAGGTCGGCGCCCGAGCGGGCTTCGGCTTCGGCTTCCAGCAATTTTAGCGGCGACAGGGCGCGCCCGACGCCATGCCACACCAGACCCAGCGCTACCAGGCTGATGACAGCCATGAAGACCAAGGTGGCCACCAGGATGGTATCGGTCATCTGGTCGCGCTTGCCCATGGTCGCGGCCACCTCGACCAGTACCGGAACGTGGTCGGTCGAGACCAGCCGGCGCAGATAGGCCACCCGCATCCGGCGCTTGTTGACGACCGCATTCCAGAAGCCGGATTTGAGACGCTCGGGCGCGATTTCCGGTGCCGCGCCGAGATCGCCATTGCCATCGACCACCTTGCCGCTGCGCAGATCGGTGATCCGGTAGATCACCAGATCGCCCTCGTCGGCCAACAGCCAGCGCAACGCCGCCGTCGGCAGATTGACTTGTACCGAGTCGCGGTCGACGGTGATCTGATCGGCCAGGGTACTGGCGTCTTCTGCCTGCGCGCGGTCGTAGGCCTGGTTGCCGTACAGGGAACCGAGCTGGTACGCCACCACGGTACCGACCACCGCGACCCCCAGCAGCGCCAGCGCCAGGCGCAGGATCAGGCTGGCGCGAAGCGATGGCGAGGCGCCCATGACCCTCATGACGGGGCCGGCTGGCCGGGGCTGCCGGGCGCGCCTTCCTGCAGCCGGTAGCCGAGGCCGCGCACGGTGCGGATTTCGACGCCGCAGCCGCCCAGCTTGCGGCGCAGGCGATGCACATACACTTCGACCAGGTTGTCTTCGGCGGCGATGCCGCTTTCGCCCAGTAGCTGCGCCAGCGTGGCCTTGGTGACGGTGCGCCCGGATGTCTGGATCAAGGCTTCCAGCAAATTCGCTTCATGCCGCGTCAGGCCGATGGTGACGTCGTCGACCGTGGCTTCGCGCGACTCCCACGACCAGGCCATCGTTCCCATGCGCACAGTGCCGGCCTGCCCACGGCGCAGCAGTGCCCGCACGCGCGCTTCGAATTCCGACAGCTCGAAGGGCTTGGTCAGATAGTCGTCGGCGCCGCGGTCCAGGCCGAGCACGCGGTCGTGCGTCTGGTCGCGTGCGCTCAGGATCAGCACCGGCAGCGATTGGCGCCGCCGCCGCAAGCGTTCCAGCACCACCAGGCCATCCATTTTCGGCAAACCGAGATCGAGCACCAGCAGGTCGAACGATTCGGTGGCCAGCAACAGATCGGCCGCCGCGCCGTCGCAGGCGGCAACGGTGACATGGCCGGCGTCATGCAGCGCTTGCGCCAGTCCCCGCTGCAGCGTTGGATCGTCTTCGGCAAGCAGGATACGCAAAAGCGACTTTCGGGAATGTCTTGCACTGGTGGGAAGGATTGGTTCAGGCACCGGCAGCTCGCCTGCCTATATGTAAGACGGACCGCTTGCCACCACCCGGCATTGATCGACGGTGACTGTCGGGATTTGTCTGTCTTTTAGCCTATATTCAGCCTGTATACAGCTTCGGCATTTATGCTTCCACAAATTCTACCAGCTTGCAATGGCTCAACAAAATCCATGTTCCCCGACACATCCTCTTCCTCGCTACCCTTGCTTCTGTTTCACGGCCTCTGTTCGTCGCCCCAGGAGTTCGGCCTGATGGCGCATACGCTGCGCAGTCGTTCGATCGCGCATCACGCGCTCGAAGTGCCCGGCTACACCCTGGCCAGCGATGTCGCCAGCGCCGACTGGCAGGCCTGGCGCGCGTCCGGCCTGGCGGCAGTCGATGCGGTCGCGCCACAGGCGCCTGCCGTGGTGCTGGGCGGGTTGTGCATGGGCGGCATGCTGGCGGCGACGGTGGCGCAACAAATGCGGCAACGCGTGGCCGGCCTGGTACTGATGTCGCCTACCTTCGCCTACGATGGCTGGGGCATGTCGCCGGTGCGGCACCTACGGCACTTCGGCTACTGGACCGGGATCGACCGCTTTTTTTCCGTCAAGGAGCGCGAGCCCTTCGGCGTGAAGAACGAAAAGATTCGCAAGTGGATCGTGCGCGAATTGCAGGAGCGCGCCGTCTGCGCCGCCGGCCCGGCACGGATTCCCTTGCGCGCCCTGCGAGAAGCTGACCGCATGATGAAGATTGCCCGCAAATATTTGCAGACGATCGATTGCCCGCTGCTGATCATCCATGCCCGTCAGGATGAAATCACCACCTTCGAAAGTGTGCGCCGGGTTTTCGATACGGTGCCGCAAGTCGACAAGCAGCTGGCCGTCCTCGAAAACAGTTACCACATGATTTCGATCGACAACGACCGCCAGCAGGTGGCCGCCCTGATCGCCGATTTCGTGCAGCGCGTGAGCGTACCGAACGTTGTTCGGGCACCGGTGTCCACCCAACCGGTAGCCAGTCGTCTTGCCGTGCCTTTCCCCGGCACGCCAGAATTGTTTCCCACCTTTTCTCCCCACCTGAGACTGCCATGACCACCTTGAACGAACTGAAGAACCTGATTCACAAGAACTTCGACATTGATCCGGCCACCCTGACACCGGATGCGCCGCTGTCCGACTACGGCCTCGATTCGCTGTCCCTGGCCGAACTGCTGTTCGTGGTCGAGGATCATTTCCATCTTGATTTCGCCGAAGCGCCGAAGGATGTCGGTACCCTGGCCGCGCTGGCCAACCTGATCGACAGCCAGCGGGTGCCGCAGGCGGCATGAGGCAACGGGTTGCCGTCACCGGCATCGGCCTGATCTCGCCTCTCGGCGATACCGTCGCCGGCGTGTTCGATGCGGCCATTGCGGGCCGCTCGGCCATCATTGCGTGGACCGAGGGCAATCTGCCGCCGGCAGCGGTGGCGCGTGCGCCGTTCGATGTTGCGCGCTGGTTCACCCGGCTGCAGCTCTCCGGCGTGGATCGGGTCAGCCAGATGGCGGTGGCCGCCGGCATGCTGGCCCGCGAGGACGCCGGCCTGGCGCGCTTGAGCGATGATGCCGGCATCTACGTCGGCACCGGCATGGGAGGCGCCGCCGCCATCGATCTCGCATACGCCAATCTGCATGGCGGCAAACGGATTCCGCCCCTGTCGATCCCGGCCTTCATGCCGAACGCGCCAGCGGCCCACCTCGCCATGCGCGAAAAAGTGCATGGTCCGGTGTACACCTACTCGATGGCGTGCGCCTCGGCTGCGGTGGCGATCGCCGAGGCGGCGCGGGCGATCGGCCGCGGTGACATCGATTCGGCACTCGCCGGCGGCAGCGAAGCCTTGCTGGTGCCGGGCGTGCTCGGCGCCTGGCAATCGTTGCAGACGCTGGCGCCGGTCGGCGCCGATGTCGCCAGCGCCTGCCGGCCCTTCAGCACCGAACGCAATGGTCTGGTGCTGGGCGAAGGCGCGGCATTCCTGATGCTCGAATCGATGGAAGCCGCCGTGGCACGTGGTGCGCGCATCTATGCCGAACTGGCGGGCAGCGGATTTTCTTGCGACGCCACCCACCTGACCAAACCGGATGCTGCCGGCCAGGTGCGCGCTTTGCG
>JAYUWF010000297.1:0-4053 GCA_043753685.1 Herminiimonas sp. | reverse complement strand
CCAGGGCCGTGATCAACAGCATCGGCCGGCGGCCATAACGGTCCGACAGCGGACCGAGCAGGGCCGAGCCGATCAACAGCCCGAGTGGATTGATCGCCAGCGCCAGGCCGAACAACAATTTCGGCGGCAAACCCAGGTAATGATTGAATGCATTGGCAGCGTCGGCTGCGAACAGCGGCGGCAGGATCGGATACGGCAGGGCCGCACCGACTGTGGATAAAAGACCGAGCAAGCAGGCTGCAGTGATAAGAAGAGTGGTTTTCAAAAATAATGCCAAATATAATGACGGCTGGAAGACTCGAAACTAATGCGGCAGGCGGGCAAGCTTACAGGGTTTCGAACTGCCCTACTCGCGTCGTCACCAGAGAGAATCCTTCGCGGCCTGGATCGGCTGGACAGACCGAATCTGTACCAAAAATATTTAATATACGACAACGAAAAGTCATCGTTCCGGATGGCGGGAAGTGTAATATGCCTTGGATAAAATTTTATACAAAAGCATTTTAATGGACGATCAAGACAGTCCCTTATTGGCTGCCGCGTTATTGCTGCGCATTGGCAGCGATGCAAATTCTGCCCGCATTGCAGACGCGGTCCACGCAATTTGGAAAGAGGTCGATGCCGGCCTGTTTTCCATCCTGGGACAGCGCGGTGTCGCTGCCTTGTATCAGCGCTGCCTGTACCTGACCGCCAAGGACTTTCCGTGGCTGCATGGCGCTTTCGAGGGAGTACAAGGCGGCATGAATCTTCCGGCGCTCCGTGCAGCCATGCTGCAACAGACACCCACCAACGCGGCGGCGGCCAGCCGTGCGCTTCTGGGCACGTTCGAGAAATTCCTGATCAACCTGGTAGGACCTGGCATTACCGAGCGATTGCTGCAATCGGCATATAAAAATTCAAGCGGTTTCGCCGCGCAGGACACTTCATCATGACCACCAAAGTAAAGATCAATCGTTTGCGAACTGGCGTACCGGGTCTGGACGACATACTGGGTGGCGGCTTGCCGGAATTCTCATTCAATCTGATCGCAGGCCAGCCGGGTTGTGGCAAGACCACGCTGGCGCATCAGATCATGTTTGCGCTCGCCACTTCAGAGCGCCCGGCGTTGTACCTGACCGTCCTGGGCGAGCCGCCCCTGAAAATGCTGCGCTATCAGCAGCAGTTCGATTTCTTCAGGAACGATGCCGTCACCGACGCGGTGCGCTTCGTCAATCTGTCCGATGAAACCCTGACCAGCAACCTCGAGCAGGTGCTGGCTCGCATCGTCGAAGAAGTGCAGGAACATAACCCGTCGCTGGTGTTCATCGATTCATTCCGCTCGGTTGTGCTGTCGAGTTCGCCGTCGGAAAACGCGCAGAACCAGTTGCAGCAATTTATGCAGCAACTCGGCCTCCTGATGACCAGCTGGCAAGCCACTACGTTCCTGATCGGGGAATACTATGCCGACACCGATGCCAATCCAGTCTTTACGGTCGCCGATGGCTTGATGTGGTTGCGCCAGAGCGTGCAGCGCAATTCGATGGTGCGCAAAATCGAGATCATGAAGATGCGCGGCCAGGCGACCATGCCGGGCCTGCATTCATTTCGCATCACCAGTGCCGGCGTCGAAGTGTTTGCGCCGGTGTCGGGCGCCACGCTGCCGGCCACGACGGCGACCGGCTCGGCCCGGCCGAAACGCTTGGGCATGGGCGTGCCGGGACTCGACGCGATGCTGGGCGGCGGGCTTCCGGCCGGTTATTCGCTGTTGGTGGCCGGTCCATCCGGCTCCGGCAAGAGCATCCTGGCCTCGGCCTTCCTGGCCGAAGGCGTGCGCTGCGGCGAGACCGGCGTACTGGCAGTCTTCGAGCAGCATCCCAACCGCGCGCGCAATCCGCAGATCGCCGGACTGATCGAGGATGGCCGGATCGCGCTGGTCGACAGCCGCGCGCCCGATCTGTCGATCGACGAAATCGTCATGCGGCTCCTGCGCGAAATCCGGCGAGTCAACGCAAAGCGGGTAGTGATCGATTCCTTGTCGGGCTTCGAATTGTGCGTGGCGCCGACCTACCGCGAGGACTTTCGCGAATCACTGCTGCGCATGGGAACGACGCTGTCGAACGCAGGCGTGACGGTACTGATGACGTCGGAGCTGGAAGACCGGTATTCGGATCTGCGCTTCAGTCCCTACGGCACGGCGTTCCTGACCGATGCCATCATCGTCCAGCGCTACATCGAGCTCGACAGCCGGTTGCGCCGCGTGATGGCGGTGGTCAAGGTGCGCGCCCACGGCCATTCGGATGAACTGCGCGAGTACATGATCGACAGCGAAGGTATCCACGTCGGCGAGATGCTGCTCGATCACGAGGGCTTGCTCGGCGGGCGTCCGACCCGCAAGGATGGTGCCGGTGCCAAATCATCCGCAGGTCCGGCGTCGGCGTCGGTGACGCCGTCGGCATCAGAATAATCGCCAGGCGTCAGGCCAGGGCTTCCCTGGCGGCTTGCTCGGGTGTCAGGCCTTCATAGTACTGGTCGGTGAACCACTCGACCTCGTCTTCGATGTGTTCCTGCGCCTGTGCCTGGGTGGCGCCACCGGCCACCAGAAAGCCTTCGACTTCGATACACCAGTGGATCAAAGCCAGAGTTTCAGGGTCGAGTTCTTCTTTTTTCTTTGCCATGTGCTTGCCTGCTCAATGAATGCGCCGCGTCGGCGTGCCAACGGTGTTGTGCCAGGTACCCACTTATCACTACCGCAAGGATATCCCCATATTGAGCGGGACCCGATTCTGACGACCTGGATCATGCAGCATATCAAATCTGGCTGCGTCATCCTTGGCCAGATCAGCACGAACGAAGGCCTGCGTACCCACCTGCGCGACCTGACTCGCGTGCATACTGAATTCCTAAAAAAGCGAATCCAAATAGCGCCATCGAGATAGATCTTTTCAAAAAATAATTTTGAATAGACGGCTTCGTTCGCCAATAACCTTTTTGATCGATTGCTTCACATCTTGATGTTGTTTTATCAGTTGTGGACGTACGTCATGTTATTTGCATAAAAATTAATGAATCTTTCGCAATGTCATTTGATGTGCCCCGAAAGAATGGATTGGTACGCCAGGAGCCTGCGCGGCAGAAGCACCGCGGCTGCGCCGCGCGAGTACCCCGCCAAAACGTGAACATTGATGAAAGTTGCATCAGGGTAAGGAATATAAGATGTGCCGATGAGAAATCTTTACGCCAAACCTATTCATGGCATTTCGCTGATTGAAGTGTTGGTGGTTTTGGCGATCGTCGGTATTTTGACTGCAATTGCATCCCCCTCCTTTTTACAAGCTACGCAAAAGTTTCGCATTTCTGCGGAGAGCAACGCACTTTTCAGTGCAATCACGTTCGCGCGTTCCGAATCCATTAAACGTGGGCTTCCCGTGACGATCTGCGGATCTTCCGATGGGGTGTCCTGTTTGAGTACTCCAACGTGGGAGACAGGATGGATCGTGTTCACCGATCCAAACGCAAACGGGACTGTTGGAACTGTGCTCAGACAGGAGCCAGCGCAAAAGTCGACTGATACGATCAAGTCGGATAATCAAGTAACTTCCCTGACATTCGGACGGGAGGGATTTACGGTTTCTCTTCCTGCTGGCGTTGTGACCTTCACAGTGGCCACTAACCCGGCCAACAGCTCTGCAACGCAATGCATCGCAGTCAGCAAAACGGGAAGACTGGAAATGCAACTTCCAGGGAAAGGGGCTTGTACATGAACCCCTGCCACAAAATGTGCCGCCGCCATCATGGTTTCACGCTGATTGAAGTCATGATCGCTTTGCTACTGACAGGTGCGGGGCTACTTGGCATCGCAAAGATTCAAGCGATGATTATTTCAGTCACGAAGGACAGCGGTACCCGATCGCTCATTGCCACCCAGGTAGGCAGTCTTGCGTCCTCCATGCATGCCAATCCGGCGTTCTGGGCGGCTGCAGGCGTTCCTGCTTTGGTCACTGCGTCTGGCACGACGGTTACGGATTCGACTCATACCCTCGACAGCGGTGCCGTCAGTGATTGCACCATGGCGTG
>JAYUWF010000296.1:0-12169 GCA_043753685.1 Herminiimonas sp. | reverse complement strand
GTCCGCCGGCGCAGGCGAGCGATCGAAAAAAGAGGTGCAGGCAGCCGCCGTGCCGGCGGACAAGGCGGCGAACCGTGCGTCCGACAAACCGATCGAGCCGGCCGCCGCCGCGAACCTGATCACCGATCTGCCGCCTAACCTGCAAAAGGAAATTCCGAAACTGGCCATCGCCGGATCGATCTATTCGGTCAATCCTGCCGATCGCATGCTGTTGATCGACAAACGCATGTTGCACGAAGGGGATGAAATTTCACCCGGACTTGTGCTGGAAACGGTGATGCCCAAAGCCGCAACCTTGCGTTACAAGGGTCATGCGTTTCGCGTCGTTTTTTAAACTGTTTTCATTTCCGAGGAGGACGGCATGAGCCAGACTTTTCACAAGGGCGACCAAGTGCAGTGGGAATCGTCGCAAGGCACGATTCACGGTACGGTCAAGGAAAAACTCACCGCCCATACCAGGATCAAGGGACACGAGGTCGCTGCCTCGCCAGAAGAGCCGCAGTACCTGGTCGTGAGCGACAAGAGCGGCGCCGAAGCGGCCCACAAGCCGGAAGCGCTGCGCAAGCGCTGAGCCGCGCCGACAGCGTATTCGGGCAGCCATGCTGGTACCGCGGTGCGACTGCGGTGCGACGTGGCGCCATTGCGGTTGCTTTGAATCCGGGTCAAGGATGTCAGGCGCAGGCGCGATCAGGCTGACGGTCGGACCGAGGCAGTTATACTCGCCGGCAATTAACCTTTGCCTGGGTCCGCACCGATGCTGGCACCGAATGTCCTGTTCCTGACCTGTCTCTCGATGCTGGCATTTGCCGGCAATTCGCTGCTGTGTCGATTGGCCTTGAAGACCACCGGGATCGACGCGGCGAGCTTTACGACTTTGCGCCTGGTCTCCGGCGCGATCGTGCTAGCGCTGCTGGTGGTGCTGCGCGAGCGCACTGCCCGTCGGCGCGCCGGTGAGCCAGCAGTGCAGGCGATCGCCGGCAAAAAAGGTAACTGGCTGTCCGCGCTGGCGCTCTATGCGTATGCAGCGGCGTTCTCCTTTGCCTACGCATCGCTGTCGACCGGCACCGGTGCCTTGCTGCTGTTCGGTACGGTGCAGGCAGGCATGATCGGCTATGGCCTGTTGCAGGGGGAGCGATTCAACCTGATGCAACTGGTCGGCCTGGCTTGCGCCTTTGCCGGATTGATCTGGTTGTTGCTGCCTGGAGTGGAAGCGCCACCGCTGGCTGGCGCTCTGCTGATGATCGTTGCGGGACTGAGTTGGGCGGTCTATTCGTTGCGTGCCAAGGGTGCGGGGGACCCGACCGCTGTCACGGCCGGCAATTTCATTCGCGCCGCCGTCTTCGCGGTGGCCTTCAGTCTTGCCACCCTGAATTCTGCATCCCTCGATGGTTGCGGAATCGGCTATGCATTGTTGTCCGGTGCGCTGGCTTCCGGCATCGGCTACGCGGTGTGGTACACCGCATTGCGCAGTCTGCCGGCGACGATCGCCGCGGTCGTGCAGTCCAGCGTGCCGGTTCTGGCTGCGGTTGGTGGCGTCGTACTGCTGGGCGAAATCCTGACATTGCGCCTGGTGCTGGCATCGATCGCCATCCTCGGCGGGGTAACACTGGTGATCGTGCGCAAGCGTCCCACGGCCCGGTCATGAGGAAGCCGCGAACGGGCCCTGATGGTCATGGTCGCCGCACGCTGCGGGCAATTTGCCTGGGCATGTCCTGGGCAATCGCAAGTCGCTACTTCGTCCTCAAGCCTCGGCCCGCGGCGCGTTCCTGCTGCGCTGCTTTCAATGCCATTTCCAACTCATACAGCATGCTGTCGAGTGAGCTGCCGTCGCTGGACATCACTTGATTTTCAATGCTCTGGTCGCTGCCGGTTTCGCCGATGGTGCCGCCCTGCGGCTGTACCAGGCCCGGAATCTGCACCCCGTCCGACGGGGTCGCCGGCGTCGATTGTTTCAACGCCGGTGCCTGGCCATTCGTCGCGACCGGCAGCTGGCTGGCACTGAAGCTGGACCGTGGCGGCGCAGGGCGTCGCTGCCCGCCTTGCTCATCACCCTTCAGTTTTTCAATCAAGTGCTGAAGCGAGACGTCGATCGCCTTCCACTCTTTTTGCTGCGGCTTGGTCAGTTGGCTCGCTTCGGGGTCGGCCAACAACTGGGTCACCGACTGCTCGATACGACAAACGCGTTTCAAGTCCATGCTTCCCCTTTGCCAATTACCATTGTTTTGAAATGCGGTTTGCGCACGATCGCAGACTGACACGTTGCAGAATGTCAGTGATTGCCAAACCTGTAATGAACGCACCCAGCTTAGCCGCTGCCGAATTGCGCGGAGCAGAAATTACGAATCGGAGGATGTCCTGCCGAATACTGCTGCGTGCGAAACGATGGCACAACGTCGATTCGTTGCTGCACATGTTGAGAAATGAAAACTTGTATGATTGATTTTGGTAAATCAATCCGAGGAGCAGCTATGGCATCCATCATCCACCACTGCGGCGTCAGGATCGTGACGCTGGAAGAAGGTGAGTTGCTGACGGCGATTTGCTTGCCAGGTGACATCGTTATTGAAAAGGACGGTGCCGGCTGGTGGAACCGCTTCGTCGATGAGCAGGGCGAGGTGGAGAGCTACGACGAGCCGTTCGCAAGGTTTGAAAAAGCGCTATGGACAGCGAAGGCGGCAGCCGAATTTCAGGCGGAGTGAGCGAAAACCGTTCGCTGGGATAGCGATGGTATTGCCCGTCAAGTCAGGCAGGCAAGTGGTGCCGCCGTTGCGAAGGGTTGAGCAATACGCGCAAGGCGACGTCGATATCGATCATCCGGTTCTTCAGGAAATCGGCAGCGTACCGTGTCCCGTACACCACTTGAATCGTGATCCCTTCTTCGACGAAGCGGGCGCTGGTCCAGTCCTGGCGGGCGCGCATATGCTCTGCGCCGCTGGCAGGAAGGGAAATGTTCGCCGTGTTTTCAGACATGCTGGAAGCTTTCGGAAGGGATGGCAGGCCGGGTCAAACACCGGAAGGCCAGTCGCGTGGGGGCGAGTTTAACATCTTTACTTAAAGACAACTTCGTCACCCTCGAATTTACTCCAGAAAACAAATTCAGGAATAGCCGCTTTTTGTTCAACTGGGCGCGCATCTTGATGCGCAACGTTATCATTTTTATCACGCTTCGTTATAGTCGGACCTGAAGCAAACACCTTCCCCCTCAGAAATTTTCGCCACCCCTAGGAGCATTTCAAATGACCCAGTTCGCACAAGTCAATGCCGGGAACAATGTTGTTAATAAAACAACAAAAAAGAAGCTTGTTACATTCCAGAATGGCCAGGGCATGACGGAGTACATCATCATCGTGGCACTCATTGCCGTCGCTGCGATCGCCGTCTACCAATTTTTCGGGCAGACGATTCGTAGTCAGACGTCGGCGATTGCCAATGAAGTTGGCGGAAAAAGCGGAAAAGACGCGATGACGGATGCGGGTAATGCAGGGGCAGCTACAAACGCTGAACGCAAAAACAAGGGACTTGCCAATTATGCCGACGGCGCTAGCAAGGTCAGCGCTGCTCCCGCTCCATAATCTGTGCGCTGCATGCTCCGCCCTAGTTCGCGGAAGCAATGCCAGGTTAAAGGAAGCAGAGAACACCAGCAAGGTCAGGCACTAATCTACGGCATTTTTGTCATGATCGGCAGCTTGACTGCGCTGTTTTTCCTCTTCAATACCGGCCAGCTTTCCAGCGAAAAAACCAAGCTCGTCAACACTGCTGATGCTGTTGCCTACAGCGCCGCAGTGATGCACGCGCGCGCATTGAATTTCGACGCCTACAACAACCGCGCGCTGGTGGCTAATGAAGTGCTGGTCGCGCAGATGGTGAGCTTGTCGTCGTGGGGGCAGTATGCGCAGAGTCATGCCGAAAACATTGCGTCGATGTTCCCCGAGTGTGCTCTAAGCGACGGCTCTGGCGCAGCATTCGATACGATGTTCAAGTTCGACTACAGGTATGCACTGATGTGTTACCTCACCGTGCAGCACGCTTCCACCGAAATTGCCAATGTGGCTTCGCAGATCCCCCCGGTCACCCAGAAGATTGTCGACGCTGTCGAATTGAACAAAACAGCGATCAAAGCGGCTCAGGATTTTTTGCATGCTCAAGGTCGATTCGAGACTGTACGGGGCAGCGTCATGCAGGAAGTGGCGGATAGAAACTATGTCAACGACGGCACCGTCACTGTGGAGCCTATTGGCGCTACTGCCAGCGCGACGGGTGTGCCAATGACCGATGATTGGAAAAAATCGACGGCGCTTTACACGGGAGACGATCGGAAGCGCCTTGGTGAAGTCGCGAAGCTGGCAGCGTATTCGGACAAGTTTGTGGAAAAACGAAGCTGGGATTCGAAGGCCCTGGTTCCGCCCTTTTGGGAATGGAAATGTGTATTCGATGGGCGGAGGAACTCTGTCAAGCGCCGTGGCGGGACTGAGCTTCTCGGACTGGATGAATGGATTGCCGAAGACACCGAGTCTTATTGGGATTGGCACAATAAAGGTTTCTTTTTTACTCGCTGTAGAGATAGTGAGCATCCAATCGGCTGGGGCGAACAACGCGCCTTCCCGGATGGTCAGGAACAGAACGCCGGCGATGCCCGGCTAGGCGGTTCGCCGTCCACCAATCCCGGTGCACACAGCAGGGCGTCGTCTGTTCAGTGGACCAATTACTCCGGCTTGCCGTCTTTTTACGACCTGTCGCCGGACTGGCTGGACAAACCTGACCCGCGCATGAAATTTGCCGTCCGGGTCGTGCGTGCCAAGGCCGACGTACGCACCTCCGACGGGAATTCACAGATCCGGCCATCGGAAACGATCAATAAATTCGACGGCAATCTTGCCAGCGGCGTCATGTCGGCAATCGCAACCGGTGAAGTCTATTTCGCTCGTCCCTGGTTCAACAAAGGCGATGCAACCTACACCACCGGTGACACCACGTACATCGTCACGCGCAATCAGTACGCGGTCAGACACGGCAATCCGAACACGCGCGAAATCGGCAGCCTGTTCAATCCGTACTGGCAAGTGCGGCTGGTGACCAATGACGATACTAAAGATATTCACCCGCAACAAGCCAGGCAAGGGACGGCACTGCCATGAAAACTTTGTGGCATTCGTTGACATACCCATGCGTAGCGAGGCGTCGTTCTGCAGTCCGGGTAGCCAGGCATCGTGGTCAGGCATTGACGGAATTTCTGGTGCTTGCCGTCGCACTGGTGCCGATGTTCCTGCTGGTGCCGATGATTGCGAAGTACCAGGACTTGAGCCACGCGACGCAGCTGGCGAGTCGCTATGCCGCCTTTGATGCCATCAATCGGGGCGGACTCGCCGGCGACAACGATTGGACGCCGCCGGCAGAACTTGCCGACGAAGTCCGGCGCCGCTTCTACAGCAACTCGGACGCGCCGATCAAGAGCGGCGATGTGGCCGGCGACTTCGACGCCAATCGAAACCTTTTCTGGCGCGATCCTTATGGCAATCCGCTGATCAGAAAATTCAATGATGTCGCCCTGAGCTTCGGTACCGGCGCCGCGACCCAGGCCGGCGGCTTCAGCGCCGCCAGCGACGCCACTCTCTTCAACAAGATTCCGCTCGCCAATGCCAACCACATCGGACTCGCATCGCCCGGCATCTACACGGCGAATGTTTCGGTTGCGCTGGCGAACCTGCCGGCCGGCATACGCAGCATCGAGCCGTTCGACAAGCTTGACCTGACGATCCAGCGCCGCACCAGTCTGTTGTTTGATTCATGGAGTTCCACCACGACCGCGCGGACCGAAGCTCGCGTCGCCAAGCTGGCGCCAGCAAATTCACTGCTGATGACAATCGACCCCTTGATCAAGTTGGCGATCGGATTCGTCGACCTGACCGAGGTCGAGGCGCCGAGATTTGGGGAATTGAGCATGTGGCGCGATGCGGTGCCAGCCGATCGACTCAAGCCGGGTCCGGACCTCGGGGACACCGACGTACCGTCGGATAAAACACCGTGATGAACGCGGCCAAGTCTGAACTCGTACCGGTCGGCGTGGAGCTGTGCCATGCCGCTGGTTCGCTTCTGCTAGCCCTCGTTCTTGCGCTGGCCTCAGTCCCTGGACACGCGAGCACCGAGGTGAACTGGCCGGAACCAAGGCTGCCGGAAGACATCGCCACTTTTGCAATGGGACAGGCAATGACCGTCGACGGCGTGCCGATGCGCATGCAAGGATTCGTCTCCCGCCAGCGGCCTGCTGCACTGATCGAAGCGCTGCGCCACAGCCTTGGACCACCTCTGGTCGAATCCAGCCAGGGCGGCAAACGCATTCTCGGCAGGGCCGAAGGGCGGTTTTACATCACGGTCCAGATCGAAGCCAGCGGCAGCGGCAGCAAAGGCGTGGTGGCCACCGCCGCTCTCGGCGAACTGGTGAAAAATCATCGCGCCATCGAACGCGTCAAGGCGCAGTGGCTGGATCGCCTGCCTGCCGGCTCGACCGTCGCCAGCGACATGCGCTCCGACGACGGCGGCAAGGAGGCGCGCCATACCGTGATCCTGAACAACCACGATGTGGCGCGCAACCGCGACGCGATCGTGACGCTGCTGACCAACCAGGGTTACGCGCTCGAACGGGAGGCCGGAACCGCCGGGTCGAGCCCGCCGCAACAGTTGAATCCTGCATCGGCCGGTACCTCGCTGCACTTCCGGGCGCCCGGCAAGGAAGCCATGGCGGTCATTGCGCGTTCCGGATCGCGTACCGCAATCGTACTCAACACCGTCTCGACCTTGAAGGCGGACCAGTGAACCGGCCTGCATTACGTTGCTTGCGCCAATCCGGCCAGTCGATGGTCGAGTACGTCATCGTCTGCAGCGCGATGCTGTTGGTGCTCGCCATTTCCGCAGGCGACGACAAGAGCGTCCTGATGCAACTGATCGACGCGTTCCAGCAAGCCTATCGCAATTACAGCTACCTCATTTCCCTTCCGACCTAGCCAGGAGCAGCACCGTGAAACGCACTTTCAAACTCAACAAGACCTGGGTGATTCTGGGCGTGGCCGCCGTGATTGGTGTACTGGCAGCGCTGGCGGCGCGCAGCTTCCTGGCAAATCAGATCGAAGCGATCGAAGCGCGCGGCAAGGGCAAGACCGTCAACGTCCTGGTTGCCAAGCACGAGCTCAAGCGCGGCGACAAACTCAATAGCGACACCGTCGCCATACGCGCCGTGCCGATCGATTTCGCCCATTCGGGCGCGATTCTGCCGGAAGCGTTCAGCCGGGTCGACGGTCAGCCGCTGGCCTATCCGCTGCGTCCGGGTGAAATCGTCTTGTGGGGGTTAATGGAAGGCAAACGCGCGCCGACTTTTTCCGCGCGGGTCGAAGTCGGCCGCCGGGCAATGACCGTTCCGGTGGATGAAATCAATTCGATTTCGGGCATGCTCGAGCCGGGCGATCTGATCGACCTGCTGGTGACGATCGATCAGAAGGGCAAGAAAGTCACCTTGCCGCTGATGCAGAACGTTCAGGTGATGGCAACCGGACAGCGCGTGGTCGATGGCGCAAAGGAAGGCGAGCGCAGGAGTTTTTCCACAGTCACCATCGATGCCACGCCGGCCCAGGCGGAAAACGTGATCATCGCCCGCGATGCCGGCCGCGTCACGGCGCTGCTGCGCAATCCCGAGGACAAGCAGCGCCTCAAGGGCGGCGACGCCAACATGGCAGCGCTGCTCGGCAGTGTCGACAAGGTGCTGGCGGCAGAACAACCGATCCCAGTGCTGTACGGTGGCTCGAGCAAGATGGCGCCGGATTCGTTAAGCATGGCGCAACCGTCGCGTCAGCGCGCCGTCGCTGCCCCGTAATTCACCAAGCTCAACCAAGCCTGCCGCTGAAGCAGGCAGTACGGGAGATCGTTGAAGTACTTACGCCAAAGTACTGAATTGTTTTGCTTGAAGAAGAACCGACATGATGAACACGAAGATTGAGCGCTTTCCATTGACCATTGCAACGATGGTGTCCCTTTGCGGCGCCCTGGGGATTGGTGCAGTCCCAACACTGACGCTGGCGCAGTCGCCGTCGCCGTCGCCGTCGCAACCGTCCGGCACGATCGTCGACGTGCCACCGGCTATCGCTGGCGCTGCATCCGGCGCACGCAACGGCTATGCCGAAAAACTGACACCGACGGTCAAGCGCAAGGCCGGCGTGCAGGCGCAACCCTACCTGCCGATCAAGCAACAGAACGATCAGGATCAGGTACCGGAAATCGAAATGTTCGTCGGTGAATCGCGGGTGTTTCCTGCACCGAATGTCGGTCGCATCGCCGTCGGCAATGGCCAGATCATGACTGCCGCGGCGCTCGATAAAAAAGAGGTCCTGGTCTTTGCCAACGGTGCTGGTACTTCGTCGCTGTTCGTCTGGAACGAAGATGGCCGTTACCAGCGCATCAAGATTCATATCGTGCCTGGTGATACCTCGCGGGTGGCGCGCGAAGTCGCGGCATTTCTCGGCACGATCGCCCATGCAAAAACCTCGATCGTGGGCGACAAGGTCATTGTCGAAGGCGACAATCTGTCGGATGCCGATCTGGCCAAGATCGACCAGCTGGAAAAACGCTACCCACAACTGGTCAACTTCACCAATCGGGTCGGCTGGGAACAGATGGTGATGATGGACGTGAAGGTCGTCGAATTCCCAAAATCCGAATTGCGGGAAATCGGCTTGAAATGGAATTCGGTGGGCGGCAGCACGATCGGCGCCATCTGGGAACCGGTTCGGCGCGGCAGTAACGGCCCCTATACCGTCAACATTCCTTCGTCGTCGTCCGGTTTGCCGGTCACGGGCTCGATTCCCGGCGCGCCCGTCTACTTGCCGGGCCCCCTGAACGTGCTCGGCGCGCTCAATCTGGGCTTGAGTGCGCAGCTCAATTTACTGGAACAGGAAGGCAAAGCCAGCATCCTGGCCGAACCGCAACTGTCGGCGCGCAATGGCGCCAAGGCAAGCTTCTTGGCCGGCGGCGAATTTCCATACTCGGTTTCCAACCTGAACGGCGTGACGATCATTTTTAAGCCGTACGGTATCAAGCTCGACATCACGCCCAAGGTCGACCGCAACGGCGTGATCCGCGCCACCATCCTGGCCGAGGTCAGTTCCATCGACGCCTCGGTTACCGCCATCGGTGGGCCGGCGCTCCTGACGCGCCGCACCGACACCGAGTTCAACGTGCGCGCCGGTCAGACCATCGTGCTTGCCGGTCTGCTGCAACGAAACATCAGCACCGATATCGACAAGGTGCCGTTGCTGGGCGACCTGCCGGTTCTCGGCGCGCTATTCCGTTCGAAGCGCTTTCAGAACAAGGAAACCGAACTCGTGGTCTTTGTCACACCGACCGTGGTCGACAGCCAGTCGCCCGGACTGGTCGATCGCGTCAACCGCACGACCGAGCGACTCGAGCAGCAGATGGGACGCCAACCCTATTTGAGCGCGCCGCTGCAACCGGGCGCCTCTGCTGCGGACTTCAACCGCTTGTCGGGCCCGGGGCAGGGTATGCCTGCGAGCCTGGTCAAGGAATCCGACGCCGCTGCAGTTTCGGTGCAGGCAGCAGCACCTGCCACGTCTGCGGCGCCGACTCCTGCACCAGCACAGGCACCAGTACCGACACCAGTACCGACACCGGCGACAACACCGGCAACAACACCGGCACCGGCACCTCTACCCGTAACCCGGCCACAGCTCAACCCTGACACGGGACAGGGCGCGCCTTCAGTACCGGTCGCAGCGTTGCCACCTTCCCGAAATTTTCCCGGCAAGGCCGCTCAGGCAGTCGCGCCGGCATCGCTGCCGCTAGCATCCGATGCTCAATCCGTCGAACGGACCATCGCATCGGGACGCGCCGTTGCACCGCCCCGCTATCGGGTCATGCTGGGCGGGCTGGCGGTTCGCGTCGCGCCGGACGTCAATTCTTCAGTGGTCCTGAAACTGGAGCAAGGTCGCCTGGTGACGGGATTGCCCCAGGAAAGTCAGGGTTACTGGACGGCGGTCGACGCAGGCGGCCAACAAGGATGGGTCGCCACGCAATGGCTACTGCCACAGGGAATCGTGGGTCAGCCATGAAGCGATCGCGACCTGCCTTCGCCACGAACCACATCGACTACTGGGCTGACAAATCATGATTTCAATCGAAATAATCAGTCCCGCCGGATCGAGTATCCAGGTCGACGTGCCTGACGAATCGATCATCGGCAAGGGCGTCCACAGCGAGATCCGGCTGGAAAGCTGGCGCATCGCAAAGGAGCATGCGCGTGTTTTTCGCACGCCGGCAGGTGTGATCCTGGAAGACCTGGGCGGCTTCTCCGGAATTACGCTCAACGGCCGCCGCGTCGCCACCCAGGTCGGCCCGTTGAAGCCGGACGACGTGATCGAGGTCGGCGGCTACCGCTTGCGGTTGCGTGAGCCGGAGGGTGATGTGATCCACGTGCAGGCAGCCCACCCAGCCTCGCGCTCGAGTTCCGCGGACTACCGCAATCAGCGGGCAACCCAGGAAATCCGGGAGTCCCGGCGCGCCGCCGAACGGGCGCAGAGCGACATTCTGGAGCATGGACATGCCAACGGTTTCGCACTGGTGGTCACGCCCGACGCCGGACAGCAGGCACTCGAATTCAAATGGCGCAAGCAGATCCATGCGCAGCTTTTGCAGACGATGGACCTGCGTCGCCATGATACCCACAGCATGTCGGATGAACGTCTGCGCATCGAGACACAACGGCTGATCGGCCAGATCATCGACGCCGCCGATGCCGAAATTCCGAGCGAACTCGACCGCACGGTGCTGGGTCGGCAAGTGCTCGACGAAGCGATCGGACTCGGCCCTCTGGAGACGCTGCTGGCCGATGATCGGGTGACCGAAATCATGGTCAATCGCTACGATGAGATTTACGTCGAGCGCGGCGGACGGTTACAGAAGCATCCGATGAGCTTCACCGGCGACCGCGCCGTGATGGGTGTCATCGAGCGCATCGTGGCGCCGCTCGGGCGGCGGATCGACGAATCCTCGCCGATGGTCGATGCGCGCCTGAAAGATGGATCGCGGGTCAATGCGATCATTCCACCGCTGGCACTCAAGGGACCATGCCTGACGATTCGAAAGTTTTCGAAGCACAAGCTGACGGTCGAGGATCTGGTCAATTTCGATGCAATCAGTCCGCAGATGGCGCAGTTTCTCGAAATTTGCGTCACTGCACGCAAGAACATCATTGTCTCCGGCGGCACCGGCTCCGGCAAGACGACCCTGCTCAACATCCTGTCGAATTTCATACCCTCCGGCGAGCGGGTGGTGACAGTGGAAGACGCCGCCGAGCTGAAACTGCATCATGAACACTTGATCAGCCTGGAATCGAGGCCGGCCAATATCGAGGGCAAGGGCGGCGTGGCGATCCGTGAACTGGTGCGCAATACGCTGCGCATGCGGCCGGACCGGATCGTGGTCGGCGAATGCCGTGGCGCCGAAGCGCTCGACATGCTGCAGGCAATGAATACCGGCCATGAAGGTTCGCTCACCACGCTGCATGCGAACACCGCCCGCGATGCCCTCGCGCGGCTGGAAACCATGGTGCTGATGGCCGGCATGGAACTGCCGTTGCTGGCGATCCGGGAGCAAGTGGCCAGCGCCGTGCACATCATCGTGCAGCAAACCCGCTTCGCCTGCGGTTCCCGCAAGGTGACCGGGATTACCGAGATCAGCGGCATGGAGAGCGGCAAGATCCAGATACAGGAACTGTTCCGTTTCGTGAGCAAGGGTTATTCGCAAAATAATGGCAAGGTGAGCGGCTATTTCACCGGTTGCGACATGGTGCCCGGGTTTTACGAAGAGCTGATTGCGGTCGGCGATCCGCTCGACATGTCGATCTTCAAGCCGAGCCAGCAAGTGTTCGAACATGCGTCGGCAACGGCCACCTTCGGCAGCCGCCCATGAACAGCGGACAGACCGTCGTCTTCATCACGCTGGTGATCGCGGTATCGGCCGCACTGCTGGCCTGGTTCGTGATCGACATGGGTACCGTGACGATGGCGCGCTATCGCGCCGATTTCACCGATCGGGCACGCTTCCAGGTGCAGGAATTCTTCCTGTTTATCGATCCTTCGCGACTCTTTATCGCCAACGTGGCCTGCATGGC
>JAYUWF010000295.1:0-12176 GCA_043753685.1 Herminiimonas sp. | reverse complement strand
AGCCGACCTGGATCGGCCGGTCGCCGCTGTTGGCCACCTTCACGCTGGCAGTCGGCCGGCCGACGTTGAGTTCGATCTCGCCGGGTTCGATCAGCATTTCACCTGGGATCATGGTTGTTCGCTCCTAAGGAATCGGATGGTGCACGGTGACCAGCTTGGTACCGTCCGGGAAGGTCGCTTCGATCTGTATGTCGGGGATCATTTCCGCGATGCCGTCCATGACGTCGGCGCGCGACAGGATCTTTGTGCCATCCGACATCAGCTGCGCCACCGTGCGGCCATCGCGCGCGCCTTCCATGATTGCAGCGCTGATGAAGGCGACGGCTTCCGGATAATTGAGTTTCAGGCCACGGGCCTTCCTGCGCTCGGCCAGCAGGGCGGCGGTGAAGATCAGGAGCTTGTCCTTTTCGCGCGGTGTCAGATCCATGTCGGTCCTCGGTCCTCTTTAACGGGCAGTTGAGCGGTTGTGTGGTTGAGCGGTTGAGCGGTTGTACTGTTTTGTTTCGGTATGTTTCAGGTATTCCAGATGCGCGGCACCGCAGCGGCGCGTCCCACGACGGCAGGCCGCACATGCTGCCATGCCAGTCCCATCAAGCGTTTCGCCACGGCGCTCGAGTCGCCCAGGTAGCGCGCCACCAGCATCGATTTCATCAGGGTCGCGCCGAAGCTGCCGTCGTCCTGTGTCACCAGCGCCGCTTCTTCGCGCAGACCCTTGATCAGCGCCGCAGTCAGGTTGTCGCCCACCGCAATCAGGGTAGCGCACACCGTCTTGCCACCCAGTCCCAGCGGCCCGCTCGTCGATGCAGAGGGCGCCAGGATCGCGCCCTGTTCGAACCAGAGCAAGCGGCCGCCGCGGCGGATGCTGGTGCGCTGCCCGATGCGGCCAGTGGAAAACGATTCACCGGCGGCGGTGCGGCCGAAGCACAGGATTTCACTGCCGATGTAGCCGGCGTCAGCCGCCATCACGACATCGTGCTGCAGCCGTATCTGGGCTGCGTCGAAGAAGATCGTCTCTTGCGGCAGCCACTCCAGCGTGGCGCCGGCCTCGATTGTCAATGCAACCTGCTGCTGTGACACCTGGGCATTCGCCTTGTACCATTTTGCCGCGCCGGGGCTGGTCAACAGCGCCTGCGCACGCTCGCCTGCCCGCGCAGTGATCGCCAGCCAGTCGCCACCGACCACGCCACCGGGCGGATGCACCACGATCGCATGACAGACTTCCGGGCCTTCAGGATAGAGAGGCTTCTGTACCCGCAGCGGACCGTAATGCGTGCGCTCGATCAGACGGGTGGTGTCGCCATCACGAGCAAAGCCGAGGCTCAGGGTCGCTTCGGAAGGTGGGTGTCGAAGGGACGCCACGGCAGGTGCCAGCGTGGGTGTAATAGTGGGTGTTCCGGCGGGTGTCACGGCAAGTGTCACGGCAGACGCCGGCGCACCCTTGCTGGCGACATCGTCGACCAGTTTCAACTTGCGCTCGGCGGCGAGACTTTTCATGCAGCGACTATACCGCCAAGTGTCGCTTGACGTCCTCGCCGCCCATCTCGGCCTGGCTGCCGGATGCCACGACTTCGCCGCGCGAGAGCACGATGAAGCGGTCTGCCAGCGCCTGGGCAAAATCGAAGTACTGCTCGCACAGCAGGATCGCCATGTCGCCTCGTTCGCGCAGCAGGTGGATCACTCGCTCGATGTCCTTGATGATGGAAGGCTGGATGCCTTCGGTCGGTTCGTCAAAAATGATGAGCTTGGGTTTTGCCAGCAGTGCGCGCGCGATCGCGAGTTGCTGCTGCTGTCCGCCGGAGAGGTCGCCGCCGCGCCGTTGCAGCATCTGCTTCAATACCGGGAACAGTTCGTAGACTTCCGGGTCGATGCGGCTGGCCAGGCTACCGCTATGGACCGCCATGCCCATCAAGAGGTTTTCCTCGACTGTCAGACGGGCGAAGATTTCCCGCCCCTGCGGCACATAGGCGATGCCTGCCGCAGCACGTTGATGCGGCTTCATGCGGGTGATGTCGCGGTTATCGAACTGCACCTGGCCGCCGGCCACCGGCAACACGCCCATCAGGCATTTCAGCAGAGTGGTCTTGCCCACGCCGTTGCGTCCCATCAGCGCCAGGCATTCGCCCTTGTCCACTTCGAGCGAGACGCCGCGCAGGGTATGCGAGGAGCCGTAATACTGATTCAGGGAAGAGACCGAAAGCATCATGGTCAGCGCCCCAGGTAGACGTCGATGACGCGTTCATCGGCCTGCACCTGCGCCATCGTGCCCTGCGCCAGAACCGAGCCTTCGTGCAGCACCGTCACTTTCCCCTGCTGCGCGATGTCGGTGACGAAGGCCATGTCGTGCTCGACCACGACGATCGAATGCTTGCCGCGCAATTCATTCAACAGCTCGGCCGTACGCGCGGTCTCGGCATCCGACATGCCGGCCACCGGTTCGTCCAGCAGCAGCAATTGCGGTTCCTGCATGAGCAGCATGCCGATTTCCAGCCATTGCTTCTGACCGTGCGACAGCAGACCGGCCAGGCGACGCTCGCTGCCGTTCAGACGGATCAGGCGCAGCACTTCGTCGATCTTGCCCTTCTGCTCGGACGAGAGCCGGAAGAACAGCGTCGGTTGTACCCGCTTGTTCATCTTCATGGCCAGTTCGAGGTTTTCGAACACGGTGTGTTGCTCGAAGACGGTAGGGCGCTGGAACTTGCGGCCGATGCCGGCATGGGCAATGTCGTACTCCGTCATGCGGGTCAGGTCGATGGTCTGGCCAAAGAACGCCGTACCGGACGTCGGCCGGGTCTTGCCGGTAATGACATCCATCATGGTGGTCTTGCCGGCGCCGTTGGGACCGATGATGCAGCGCAGTTCGCCCACCGAGATGTCCAATGTAAGCGAATTCAATGCCTTGAAGCCGTCGAAGGACACCGTGATCTCTTCCAGGTACAGGATGGCGCCGTGCACCGTATCGACGCCTTGGGTCTTGATGCGGCCGTAGGAGGTGACCGCATCGCCATGCTGGCTGTTGTCGACATTCTGGTTACGCGAAGGCTCGTAGTGCGCGTTCATGCGGGTGTCCTCCGGTTCAGTATTTTCTTCGCCAGGCCGAGTATTCCCTGCGGCATGAACAGCGTGACCAGGATGAAGAGCAGGCCGAGTGCGAACAGCCACAGGTCCGGGAAGGCGCCGGTGAACCAGCTCTTCAAGCCATTGACCGAGAAGGCGCCGATGATCGGGCCCACCAGCGATCCGCGCCCGCCGACAGCGGCCCAGATCACCATTTCGATCGAGTTCCCGGGTGACATTTCGGATGGGTTGATGATGCCAACCTGTGGCACATACAGCGCGCCGGCAATGCCGCACACGACTGCCGACAGCGTCCAGACGAACAGCTTGAACCAGAGCGGGTTGTAGCCGATGAACATCAGGCGCGATTCCGCATCGCGCACCGCCTGCAGCACGCGGCCCAGCTTGGAACAGACGATCCAGCGGCACAGGACCAGGGCGCCGAGCAGCAAGACCAGCGTCAGCAGATAGATGAATGCACGGGTCGAGGGCGCCGTGATCGAGTATCCGAGAATGCGCTTGAAATCGGTGAAACCGTTGTTGCCGCCGAAGCCGGTGTCGTTGCGGAAGAACAGGAGCATGAAGGCGAAGGTCATCGCTTGCGTGATGATCGAAAAATACACGCCCTTGATCCGCGAGCGGAAGGCGAAATAACCGAAGACGAATGCCAGCACGCCCGGCACCAGCACCACCAGCGCCATGCAGTACCAGAAATTATCGGTCAGCGACCAGTACCAGGGATAGGCTTTCCAATCCAGGAACACCATGAAGTCCGGCAGTGGACTCTGGTACACGCCGTCGCGGCCGATGGCGCGCATCAGATACATGCCGTGCGCATAACCGCCGAGCGCGAAGAACACGCCGTGGCCGAGCGACAGGATGCCGGTGTAGCCCCACACCAGATCCAGCGCCAGTGCGGCCATCGCATAGCACATGAACTTGCCGATCAGGGCGACGGTGTAGGCGGAGATGTGCAGTGCGCTGCCGGCTGGCGTTGCCAGATTCATTATCGGAAAAAGAGCCAGCACCAGGGTGCAGACCAGGATGCCGATCCAGGCCGGACGCGAGAACAGGGTCGCGCTGGAGGCGGGCGTGAGGGCAGCAGCGCCGGCGGAGGCGAGATCGGGTTTCAATCGGCGCTCCTTCCCTTGAGGGCGAACAGGCCTTGCGGACGCTTCTGGATGAAGATGATGATGAAGACCAGGATCGCGATTTTCGCCAGCACGGCGCCAGCGACTGGCTCCAGGAATTTGTTGACCTCGCCCAGTCCAATGGCGGCGATCACGGTGCCGGCCAGCTGGCCTACGCCGCCCAGCACGACTACCATGAACGAGTCGACGATATAGCTCTGGCCCAGGTCCGGTCCGACATTACCGAGCTGCGACAGCGCCACGCCGCCCAGGCCGGCGATGCCGCAGCCGAGGCCGAAGGTCAGCATGTCGACCTTGTCGGTGGACACGCCGACACAACCGGCCATGCGGCGGTTCTGCATCACGGCGCGCACGAACAGGCCGAGCCGGGTGCGGTTGAGGATGAGCCAGACGGCAGCGACCACGAACAGGGCAAAGAAGATGATCACGATGCGGTTATACGACAGCACCAGGGAACCCAGCACCGTGATACCGCCGGACATCCAGGATGGATTGGCGACTTCCACGTTCTGCGCGCCGAAGATGGTACGCACCAGTTGCATCAGCATCAGGCTGATGCCCCAGGTCGCCAGCAGGGTTTCGAGCGGCCGGCCGTAGAGCCAGCGGATGACGGTGCGCTCGAGGATGATGCCGATCCCGCCGGCCACCAGGAACGCTGCCGGCAGCGCCACCAGCAGGTAGGCATCGAGCGCACCGGGTAAAAATTTGCGGAATCCCATCTGGCACAGGTACGTGGTGTAAGCGCCGATCATCAGCAGTTCGCCGTGCGCCATGTTGATGATGCCCATCAGGCCGAAGGTAATCGCCAGGCCGAGTGCGGTCAGCAGCAGCACGCTGCCGAGCGAAATTCCGTAGAACAGATTGCCGATGAATTCGGTGCGCGCCAGGCGGCCGTTGAGCGCCTGCAGCGTGCGCACGGCTTCGACCCGTACCGATTCGTCCGGCTCGATGTTGCTGCCGTCGGGGTTTTTGTCCAGCATGCGCTGCAGGACCGGCTTCAGGCTGGCATTGGTGCTGGTCGACAGCGATTGCACGGCTTTCTTTCGCAGGGCCGGGTCGGTGGATTGCAGGTTGGCGGTGGCGGCAACCAGTTCCAGCATGGCCTTGATGCCGGGATCGGTTTCGACTTGCAGGGCTTTCATGATCAGCGGGGTTTGCGCCGGGGTGGCGGTTTTCTGCAGCGCCAGGGCGGCGCTGCGGCGCTCGTTGGCGTCGCGTGAAAGCAGCTTCAGGCCGGACAGTGCATCGTCGACGGCGCTGCGCAGGCGGTTGTTGACGCTGATGGTGTCGATGCCTTCGGGGAGCTTGCCGGTTGAATCGGTCTGCGGGTTGAAGGCGGTGTCGTTGTCGACGATGTAGACCTTGCCGTCGGGAGTGGCGGAGAGGGTGTCGTTCTTGAGGGCGGTCAGGAGCTTGACGGCGTCGGGCGTGGCGAGGATGGCGATTTGGTTGACGGCTTCGATGCGGGCGTCGGGATCGTCGCCGGAGAGGGGTTTGAGGAGGGCGGCGTCGATGGCTGCGAGCGCGGTCAGGGCGTGCAGGCTCAGGCCGATGAAAAGAGCGGGGCGGATAGGAAATCGCATGTTGGTGATTCGATTCTTTCCGCGGTTGGGTGCGTGATGTTGTACGGGGTGCTAGCGGCGATGCAGCAAAATGGGGTCAGAGTTTTTTTCGTGGGGGTATCGCGAAAATTTACTCTGACCCCTTTTTGCGGGCTACTGAGTGGCTCGCGTCGATCATCGAATCGTTGGATGATCCACCGCTCGTACTCCGTGGTCCGTCAAGCAGGGTCAGAGTAAAATTTTTGCGTTGGAGCGCTGCAAAAAATTTACTCTGACCCTGGTTGACTCTGGCCTTGGTTGACCAGCGGCGCCGAGTTGTTTGGCGCCGCGTGATTGGGATTACAGCTTCTGCTTTGATTCGTTACCCGCAATGTATGGGCTCCATGGCTGGGCGCGGACCGGGCCTTTTGTTTTCCACACGACGTTGAACTGTCCGTCACCCTTGATTTCGCCGATCATGACCGGCTTGTGCAAATGGTGGTTGGTCGGGTCCATCGTCAACGTGAAACCTGACGGCGACTTGAAGGTCTGGCCGGCCATTGCGGCGATTACCTTGTCGGTGTCCGTCGATTTTGCTTTTTCGACGGCTTGCTTCCACATGTGGATGCCGACATAGGTCGCTTCCATCGGGTCGTTGGTCACGACCGTGGTTGGATTTGGCAGTTTCTTGGCGACGGCATAGTCCTTCCACTGCTTGATGAAGGCCGTGTTGACCGGGTTCTTGACCGATTCGAAATAGTTCCAGGCCGCCAGGTGGCCCAGCAACGGCTTGGTATCGACGCCGCGCAGTTCTTCCTCGCCGACCGAGAAGGCGACCACTGGTACGTCGGTCGCTTTCAAACCGGCATTGCCCAGCTCTTTATAGAACGGTACGTTGGAGTCGCCATTGATGGTCGAGATCACGGCCGTCTTGCCGCCAGCGGAAAACTTCTTGATGTTGGCAACGATGGTCTGATAATCGGAATGTCCGAACGGCGTGTAGACCTCGTCGATGTCGGAGTCCTTGACGCCCTTGCTCTTCAAGAAGGCGCGCAAGATCTTGTTGGTAGTGCGCGGGTAGACGTAGTCGGTTCCGAGCAGCACGAAGCGCTTGGCGCCGCCGCCTTCCTTTGACATCAGGTATTCGGTGGCAGGTATCGCTTGCTGGTTCGGCGCAGCGCCGGTGTAGAAGACATTCTTTTCCAGTTCTTCGCCTTCATACTGCACCGGATAGAACAGCAGGCTGTTCAATTCCTTGAAGACCGGCAGCACCGACTTGCGCGAGACCGAGGTCCAGCAACCGAAGACCACGGCGACCTTGTCCTGCGCGACCAACTGGCGGGCCTTCTCGGCAAACAGTGGCCAGTTCGATGCCGGATCGACGATCACTGCTTCGAGCTGCTTGCCCATCACGCCGCCCTTGGCATTGATTTCGTCGATCGTCATCAGGGCGACATCTTTTAGTGATGTCTCGGAAATTGCCATCGTGCCGGAGAGCGAATGCAGGATACCGACCTTGATGGTGTCGGCAGCATAGGCTTGCGAAATCGATGCTGAAATCGTCAACATCAATGCGCCGCTGGCGGCCACTTTGAGGAAGGTGCGACGGGTCATGAGAACTCCTGGTGAGAATACGATGATGAATCGATGAATGCGATGGGCACTGCATGTTTGCTTTAGCAGAATGCGTGCCACCGGCAACATGGCGGATTCCGGTACAGACCGAGCCGAGTCGGCATGCCTGGCGCAGTTACCGCCGCGCCGTGCATCGAATCGGTGCCTGGTTCCCTGTTTTGGCGAGAACGCGCGCCAATTGCGTGCGTTGCTCAGCGTTGCTCTGCGAAAGCCGCCGCGCACGGCACCAACATCTCGCGCTGGACCGAAGTGCTGTTGACGTTTGCACCAACCGGTGCCGACGCAGCGTCCTTGTTATGATGCTGGGCTCGGCTTCACTCTTTTGATCGGTTGTCTTCCATGTTCGATTTTTTCTTCAAGCGCGTCCGACCCGGTCGGGCGAGCGACAGCGGCGCGGCCGTGAAGGGCGGTAGTGCGCCGACCAACGCGTCGGCGGCGCCGTTGGAAGCTGCGTCATCGGCTGCGTCATCGGCGTTGTTGCAGCGACGCCAGGTGGCGCTCGATCAGGCAGCCGCTCTTGGCGCCGACGAGCAAGCGGCGCTGGCATTCGTCCTCGTTTGCCCGGTGCCCGAAGCGCGCCTGCAAGCGGCCGCGCACTTGCACAGCCGGGCGATGCTGGAGCAGGCGCTGAAGGCCATGCGCGAAACCGACCGCCGGGTCGTAAAGCTGATGCAGCAACGGTTGTCGGATCTGGCGCAACAGGAACGCTCGGCGCAGCGGATGCAGGCCGCGATCGCCAGAGCGCAGGCAATGCTGGCCGAACCGATCGTTCTGGCCAACCAGCTCGTCGAGCTGGACCGCGCGCAGGCCGAGGCGGGCGCGGCTACCGCAGACCTGGCGTCCGATTTCCTTGCGCTGCGCACCCAACTTGCCGACCGCTTGCATGCGCAGGCAGCACTGCAACGCCGCGCAATGGATCTGAAAGCGCTGCTGCATGCGACTCTCGCGGCGCACGATGGCGTTGCCTTGGCCCTGCTGGAAGCCACCTTGCAGAGTGCCGACGCCGCGACCCTTGATATCGAACGAGACCCGGCGCTGCCAGGTTTGCCGAAGCACCTGATGCCGGAGCTCAGGGCAGCCCGGTCGCACCTGCACCAACGGTTGAATGCGCTCAAGGCGAGCGAAGCGGCGCTGGCAGCGCGCGAGCAGGCGCTTGCCGAATGGGAGGGCATGCTAGCCACCGCCGGCCGGGAGGCCGGCGAAGTTCAAGGCGACGACAATCAGTCGGGCGATAGCGCCGACGCGGACGCGGCGCTGCCAGCGCAGCAGGTACTACCGACGCCGCAAGCGTTGCGTCAACAATGGCGAACGCTGCCAGAACTTTCCGCGCTGCCCGATCCCGAGATGGCGGCGGCCTTGCAGGCACGTTTCGATGCATTGCTGGCCGCCATCGCGCCACCGGTGCGACAGGACAGGAAATCCCGGCCAGCGCCTGCCACCGGAAGCAATCCCGCCGATTCGTTGCCGCAACCGGCGCCGGTGAATGCGACGACGGGCGCCGATGCCGATCAGTCGCGCATGCAGCAGACGGTGGCGCTTCAGGAATTGCGCAGTGCGCTGGACGAAGGCGCGTTGCAGCGTGCGGTGGAGCAGGACCGCTTGCTGCGCTCGCTCGATGGCGGCGCTACGCTGCTCAATGCCGGACAACTCAATGACCTGAGCGCAGCGCGGGTTGAACTCAGTCGTCTGCAGGGCTGGGCCAGATGGGGTGGCACGGTCTCGCGAGAAGAACTGGTGGTGGCGGTGGAAAGCTTGCCGCAACAAGGGCTGGGCGTGAGCGAGCTGGGCAAGAAGGTCGGCAGCATGCGCGAGCGCTGGCGTGCTCTGGACGCGACTGCCGGTCCGGCGCCGCGGCCCTTGTGGCTGCGTTTCGATGCCGCCTGCGGCGTCGCCTATGCGCCGGTCGCCGCGCATTTTGCAGAACTGGCCCGGCAACGCGAGGAACGATTGGAAAAAGCCAGGGCGATCCTGGCCGAGGTATCGGCGTTCGTGGCCGCCACCGGCCTGGCCAGCGACGCCGGGTCCGATACCGCCGCTGCGCCGGACTGGCGCGCCATGGGCGCTTTCTGTCAACGCATGGAGCAGGCGTGGCAGCGGCTCGGTCCAGTCGAGCGCAAGCAGCAAAAGCAGATCAATGCCGCTTTCGAACAAGCACTTCAGCCATTGCGGCAAGCGCTTCATGCGCAGCAGGAGCAAGCCATTGCCTTGCGCGAAACAATGATCGCCGACGTATTGCAATTGGCGCCGCAGGGCCGCGAAACGCTGGACCGGTTGCAGGTCTTGCAGGGCCAGTGGCAACTGCAAGCCAAGGCGTTGCCGCTGGCGCGAGCGCAGGAACAGCAATTGTGGCAACGCTTCCGTTGCGCTTGCGACGCCGTCTTCGCACAAAGGAAGCATGCCGCCGTCAGTGCAGACGCCGAGCGCGCGGCGAACCTGGCTGCCAAGAACGCGCTGTGCCTGGCGCTGGAAGAGGCAGCGGCCGAGGACCGCGCCGGCGATGCGGCACGGGCAGCGCTGCTGCATCAGACAAAGCTGGCATGGGACGCCATCGGTCCCGTGCCACGTGCGGCGCAGGCAGCGCTGCAAGCGCGTTTCGAGCAGGCCCTGGCGGCAGTCCAGGGTCAGCGCAACGCTGCGCGCCAGCATGCGGTGCAGTTGCAGTCGGCGGCATTCGAGACAGTACTGGGGCGTTGCCTGGATTGCGAGCGGCAGCTGCTGGCCGCATCGGATCGCGCTGGGCAGACGCTTCCCGAAGCATGGCAGTCGCCCGAGAATCTGGCGCCGCCTCTTGAGCAGGCGCTGCAGGCGCGCTTTGCCGCGGCACAGGCTGCGTTGGCGCAGCGGGACGCGCTCTACGCGCATTCGCTGCAGGAAAATTCGGCCGCGCTCGACACGGCGTTGCTGCGTCTTGAAGTCCGGCTCGGCATCGATTCGCCGCCAGCGTTTGCGCGCGAACGTCTGCAGTTGCAGGTGGCCGGCTTGCAGTCGACCTTCAGGAGCGGCAGCGGCGCCGCGGCAGCCGATACGCCGCTGCTGCAACTGGCGCGCGCCTGCGCTCTCGCGGCCGCGACGGCCCCGCCCGCCGAGGCACGTCTCAAGGCAATTTCGAGAGCAATACTCGGCGCTTCCTGAGCGCCGCCGGGTCCGGCCACGCCGAACATGCTGCCGGCCCGAGGGCGCCGCCCCGCGCGTGGCCGATCAACGCCGTATCAACGCCAAATCAGCGTCGGATCAGCTGCATGCCAGAGCCATGCCAGCGCTTCCCCTCGTGCGCTGATCTGCGCACCGCAGCAATGATTCTAAGCAGAATTTATTGCAGCATTGTTCATTCGCCAAGTCCTACAAACCAATTGGTCGCCGTCCTATAGGCGACCGGTTTTCAGCGCATTAATCTTCGCTCACTGTCTTCGAGCGTAGTCAGGCGAACTCGAATCCGCTTCGAAATCTTCGGACGGGAATCGTGTCAAACACTTGAACGCAAGCAGATCAGCCATCCGGCCGACGCGACTATATTTTTGCGGCGCGAGCAGCCGGGTGACCACGACGTGACGTATCGGTTGCACGTGGTTTTTCCACCTCTTAAAGGAGAACGATCATGAACAAGGACCAGGTCAAGGGTACTGCAAAAGACATCGCCGGCAAGGTGCAAGAAGACGCCGGCAAGCTGGTCGGCAGTACCGAACAGCAGGCAAAAGGTCTGGGCAAGCAGGTGGAGGGTCAGGTGCAAAAGGGTTATGGCGATGCGAAGGAAACTGTTCGTGATGCCGCTGATTCAGACCGCACGAAACACTGAAATTTCCGTCGGCAGGATTTTCGAAGCGAATCACTTCATCCAAGGAGAGACAAATGAGCAATTTGAATAACGATGTTCCGACCACAACCATCGTGGGTACGCGTGACAGCTCGGGCATGTTGACGGCCCTGTTTCGTGACCGCGACAGTGCCGAACGTGCATACCAGTCGCTTTCCGAGCGCGGCTATGACAAGAAGGACGTCAATCTGGTGATGTCGGACGAAACCCGGAAAACCCATTTCGGCAGCGATAGTGGCATGCCGCAGACCGAGCTCGGCAGCAAGGCGGCGGAGGGCGCCGGTATCGGCGGCGCCATCGGTGGCACGCTCGGTGCGATTGCGGCAGCCGTGGCTGCCGTAGGTACCTCCATCGCCATTCCAGGTCTGGGCCTGGTGGTGGCCGGTCCCCTGGCAGCTGCACTGGCTGGCGCTGGCGCGGGCGGCGTGACCGGTGGTCTGCTGGGCGCGCTGATCGGCTGGGGCATTCCGGAAGAGCGGGTCAAAGAGTACGAGTCCGGCATCAAGGAAGGCGGCATCCTGATGGGCGTGAAACCCCGTTCGGCGGACGATGCGGCGTATCTCGAGCAGCAGTGGAAAGCCAATCGCGGCGAGCACGTCTATCAGTAATCGCAAGTTGGCATTGCATCGGTTGCTGCGGTCGCTTCGATGCGTAGTTCGAAACCGGGCGTGAAGGTGGGCTTGAAACCTGGCTTTTGGTTTCGCTTCAAGTAATCAGCCGCTGCAATGCAAAAAGCCCGTCGAGCGTATCGGCGGGCTTTTCAGTTTTCAGGTCTGGCATCGACCGCGCAGGTCGATGGCATCCTTCGAACGATTACTTCTTGCTGCTTTTTACAGTCTTTTCCGCGGCTTGGGAAAACTGGGCAACTGCGTTGTTCAGGTTGCCTTCCATTGCCTCGATCGCTTGCTTGGTGGTCTTCGTCAGTTGCTCGTAACCGGCGTTGGCATTGCCGATTGCCGATTTCATCATTGCGACCATTTGCTC
>JAYUWF010000294.1:0-4076 GCA_043753685.1 Herminiimonas sp. | reverse complement strand
CGCCGAAATCGAGGCGCGCAGCATCAAGCTCGGTCAGGAACTGGGCCGCCTGATCGCGCCTGGAATGGAGGTACTGACGGCGGCGCCGGCCGCCGGTATGGTCGACGAGCACGAGTGGACCTATGTGCGGCGCGACCACAGTACGTTGCCGGTCATGCTGTCGGTGAGCGCGCTGTGGGACGCGGAGCGCCGGCTGACCGGCTTCCTGGCGATCGCCTACGACCTGACCGAGCGCAAGAAGATCGACAACATGAAGTCCGAGTTCATCTCGACCGTGTCGCATGAACTGCGCACGCCATTGACTTCGATTCGTGGTTCGCTGGGACTCATGGCCGGTGGTGCGGTGGGCGAGATGCCGGCGCGCGCCAAGCCGCTGCTGGACATCGCCAACAACAATTGCGAGCGCCTGGTACGGCTCATTAACGACATCCTGGATATCGAAAAGATCGAGTCCGGCAACATGCGTTTTCAATTTGTTCCGCAGCGCCTGTTGCCATTGGTCGAGCAAGCCATCGCTGCTACCCAGGCCTATGCGATACAGTTCAACGTGCGCCTGGAGTTGTCGCGTGGCGCAGTTGACGGCTATGTCGCTGCCGATGCCGACCGGGTCATGCAGGTGATGATCAATCTGCTGTCGAATGCGATCAAGTTTTCCCGCGCCGGCGCCACGGTGGAGGTGCGGCTGGTGCGACTGCCGAACGCCATGCGGCTGTCGGTCACCAATTACGGCGAAGGCATTTCCGACGAATTCCGCAACCGGATCTTCCAGAAATTCGCCCAGGCCGATTCGTCCGACACCCGGGCCAAGGGCGGCACCAGACTTGGCCTGTCGATCTGCAAGGCGATCATCGAAAAGCATCTCGGGCGGGTCGACTTCAGCAGCGAACCGGGCGTGCTCACCGAATTCTTTTTCGAATTGCCGCATGCGATGGCGCCGCTGGAAAGTCCGGCCCTGCAAGGCGAAGTCCTGATCTGCGACCCCGACGTCGAACGCGCCAACGCACTTGGCATGACACTGGTCCGACACGGCATCACCAGCGATATCGCCGGCGATCCGATCACCGCCAGGCGCTTGCTGGCGCGCGGTGCCTACGTGGCGCTGGTGCTGATGCGCCAGGCGCCGGAGCAGGCGGCGGCAATGACGCTCACGCTCGAGCAGCTGGAGGCACCCGAGACCGGGATCGCACCGAGCCGGCGGCTGCCGGTAGTCGTGGTTGGCGCCACCGCAGCCGATGGCGCTGTACTACATGCCGCCACGGCCGACCGAAACCCGGCATTTCGCATCGTCGCCAGCCTGGCGGCGCCGGTCGATGAATCTGCCTTGCTGGCGGCGCTACGCAACGCGATGCGCGAAGGACGCCATGCCGTGCCGCGGATTCTGTATCTGGAGCGCGACCCGGATCTGGTGCAAGTGGTGACGGCACTGCTCGATCCGGCGTTTTCGATCCGTCATGCGAACTCGCTGGCGGTTGCCCATCGGTGCCTGTGCGAAGAACGATTCGACGTGATCCTGACCGACCTGCAATTGAGCGACGGACCGACCAGCCTGTTGCTGGCCGAGCTGCCGCTTCTGAACGCCGACACGCCGGTGGTGGTGTTTTCCGATGAAGCAGCTTCAGCGCCTGCCCACGCCGCCGTGCGCGCCACGCTGACGAAGTCGCAGACATCGACGCCGCAGATGATTGCGATGCTTTATCGGTTGACTGCGGTGGGGGTGGATGCTGGGGGGTCTGGTTCGTCGGTGGGTGGGGAAGGTGAGTGAGTCGGGATCGGGCGGCTCACCGCACTTTTAAACTTCCCGGACCTCCGTTGGGATTAAAAGCGTTTACTTTTCCGTTGACCCGGACCTGCTTGGGTAGATTGCTTTGTTTTTATCGTTCAATTAGCCTGTTGAAATTTTCCATACTCTCGAGGCTTCCAAGCCCCCTTCAAGCTCGGCCGCCTCGGCTTTTTTCTTTTATGCAATGATGTTTGCGAATAAAGGTTCATTCGTTTTCGGTGGTGGTGGGTCTTCCACTTGGCGAGGCTGTCGCGGTGCCGGCTTGTGCCGTCGGTGTTGGCGCCGCGCGTCCATCCGCCAAATCTGACTTTGAGGCCGCATCCGAACCAAAATCCGAAGCGGCATCCCAAAATTTATCCGGTTTCACATTCGGCAGCGTAGTTCGTTGAGCTGCTGCATTTTCATTTTTTGTCGGGCCTACATCCGAATCCAGCTCATCCTCTGAATCCGATTCATCAATGTATGATGTGTAGGGCGATGACTGTGTCGATGACTCCTTTGGGGCTGTTTCGCCGGGCGCTCCTGCTGGTCCTGGCGCTCTTGCTCCTGCTCCGTGCGCCGATGCTGCCTCTGCGGCTTGCGGCTGTTGAGGTTCCCTTTTCGGCATCAGGATTTCAAAACCTTCACCGGTTCTGACCAACACTGGTCGACTGCTGCAATGTTCCATGACCGCTATCGCGTCGCGGTCTCGATTTCCAGCCTGGCAAGCATCTTGGAGGGCTTCAAGATTACCCCCACCTATTGACAGTGCCGCGCCCTCATTGCTCTGAGTGCAGTCCAGGATAATGGCATCTACCCTGAAGGCGGCAAGCACCAGCGAAGCGGAAAAACCTATGTCTCCCTCTGGATTTGGGCTATTGCCAAACCGCGCTTTCGTGGCTCCACTTGAAATTTCGTTGAAGATCTTGTTTAAATCCTCCTCGCAGTTTCTTTGATCGTCACTGCCGTTGGTGCCAGGATATTTGAAGCGAAAACTGTTGTTTGCAGTGTTGCTTTCGGAAATGGCGTCAAATCCATCCTTACCCCGAAACGCCGTTGCCATCGCTTGAACCCGCTCGATCATGGGCTGATCTTGAGGATCTTTAAAAACTGCCTTCAGCATGGTTCCGATTTCATCTGGCGATCTCTGGGCCAATATGGCGAGCCATGTGGCTTGCATACAGGATGAATCGCTGTCCAACTTGTGGGGTGCACCATGTGTTTTGTCAAAGGATCCGACAATGCCATACATTCCAGGATGAGTTGCCGGCAGTGCAACTTGGCTTCCAAAACAATTTTTCCCGCAAATTGGGGCTTCGAACGTGTCCACTGCGTCCGGATCGCGGGTCGGCCCCAAGTTTGAACCGGCTCGTTGGAGACTGATGGCGTTGTGCGGCGGATTATGCGGCCCGCCGCCATTTTCGAGGTGCGCAATTGAAGCGGCGAGAATGCTGTCTATGAGTTCTTCGTCGGCGACGATGCCCCATCCATTTGGAATGACTGCATCGGCCGACTTGATCTCCCGCACATGGTCGAAGCCGGTGGTCCAATGTCCGGGCGTGATTTCCTTGACTGCTCCCAGATGATGTGCGATGTAGCCCCTGACTGCATCATGAAACTTTTCCGTACCCTCCGGGATGTTCTTTGCTCGAACGTCTCTTAAGACTTGAAGGTGCTGATGCGCCGGGATATGCTTCAAGATGCTGAAGTCAGTTTGTGGCGGCTGGGAGGCTTGTCTTGCTGCAGCGGGCGGCGGACGCTTTGGTGCATTCGGATGGATACCTTGCTGTTTCGGAATAGAAACGTTAGGCGATGATTCAAACTGCGGGCCGTCCTTCTTCCACGTGCCGTTCTCTATCGCTCGTTTAATCTTTTTAGCCGCCTCTTTCCACCTTGACCGCACTTCAGCGTTGCCCTTTAGCGCTGGAGCGCCGGCGCTGGAACCTGCTACAGGCTCTTCCGGCATTGATCCTCCAAGCGCAGAGGTTCCTGGAGGGCGATTGGCGTGATTTTTAATTTGGGAATTCATCTGAGTCTCCTTGTACACAAAACTGGCAGCGCCGCAATTCCTGATCATGCTTGCACTGCAATCGCTACGTAAGTCATGATCCCAACAGCATCAACGCAATATTCTGCATGGCGAGCCCAGTATCCGCCCCGCCCAAGATACGAAGATGACAATCCGCAAACGCATTTGATGCGAATAACTGAACAAGTCTCTTGCGCCACCGGCATGCAAAAACGCATGAGCACTTCAGCCAAAGGAGTGCGGTACAGAATCGAAAAATGCCAGCAACACCGCTGGTCGCTAGAGTTG
>JAYUWF010000293.1:0-12226 GCA_043753685.1 Herminiimonas sp. | reverse complement strand
TGCAGGCTCGCGTTCAATCAAAGGTGATTCCTTGAGAATCCGCGACACCGGCAAAGCAGCCTCAGTCTCTGCGACCCTGCCCGAGTTGGCGCTGGACGCAGAATTATCGGTGCCTGCGAACCGGCGACCGCGCGCGCGCTCCGTGTCTACGCCAGGCGCGCGGGCACGGGCATCGCGCGGCTCGTCGCCCGACACAGCCCCCTTGCTGGCAGGCGCTGAGGAAAGTCAAGCGGACTTCAATAAACTGCCGCTGGACGTCTTGTACAAGATCAGGGCCGCGCTCGCACCGAATGACGCTGCGCGAATGGCCGAGACGAGCAAGTCGATGCTCGCCATCTTTCAGCCGCGCGCAGATGCTGACCACTTGCGGCACCAGGCGCGCCATCCACCGGCAGGAATACTCACGGTCAACGGCGGTCGCCCAGTACAACTGGTCAATCATTTCATTCATTTGATGAACGAAGCGGGGCGCCAAGGTTTGCCGGAAGATCTGCTGCCACCAGTGCTCCACGAGATCATGCAGCGGGCAAGCCAGCAGATTGCGCCCGACGGCCTCCACATCGAGCATGTGGCCCATGCTTACCTGCTGCAGGTTGAAGCAATCTCCGACCGTCAATGCAAACGTGCCTTGTTGTGCGACTTCGGCCGGCTGTTGGAAATGCCACGATTCCGCACGCAATGCGTTTCGCCCCGTGCACCCGACACGCCGAGACCGACAGTGCTGGCGCTTGCGAATCGTTTTGGCATGCTGTGCGTGACGCTGAATGCTGAAAGCACCGGGTCCGCGCCTTTTCACGAATCGGCCGCATCGTCGGCGGGCGCGGCGGATGGGATGCGGGGCGCCCGAGGTCCCAGTCAACATATCAGCGGAAAACAACTGACCGATCGCGTGGCGGTGAACGCGGCGCTGATAACAGGTGTTTTCATGTTACCGGTCCCCCAGCGGCAACACGTCTGGGCGTTGCTTGATTTGGAATGCGCCTACTGTCCCGTCCATGTGAGATTGCCGTTGCTGCGCGCACTTGTCGCCATGGCTGCAAGCCTCGGTACCACAGTCGCCTGCAAGGAGGCGATCCTGCGAAGCGTCGAGGGCATGCAGGATCAGGATGCGGCCACCCGTGCGATGCTCCTCGAGCATCTCGGGGCTGCGCTGCAGGCGTCGCCTGATCGTGACTTGAAGAACTGGGGGACGACATTACTTCTGGCTGAGGCGAACAGGCTGGCGCCGCAATTCAGGCCGGACCTGCTTGTGCCGCTGATTCGAACCATTCCCTCGATTCCGGCCCGGGAAAAGAAGCACGCGTTCGACATTGTATTGAGCAAGGTTTTCGAGCTTACACACCTCGATCAGCGCCGGATCCTGACGGTGCTGTATCAAGCCATGCGGCACATTCCTCTCGGAGCGGAACGTCTGGCCGCGTTCGACCAGATGTGGCAGGTTCTGCCTGATGCCGATCCTCGTTTCGCACCCGGTTTGCGCAATGAAATGATTCACCAGATACGCAACTTGCCTGCGCATGTGCGGCCGGAACGTTTTTTCGAGGCAGTGAGCGAGGCCGAGAAATTATCCGGTCACGCGCTTTCCGACGTGTTGCCCTACCTGCTGTCGAACCTCGCCACACTGGGTCCACCAACCGTTGCTTCGACCGGCTTTTGCGAAATCGCAGCGATGCTCCGCCGTCAGCCCATAGCAGTGCAGACCTCGGAGTTACGCACGCTATACGACTTTGTCGGGCGCGTTTCGGAACCCGAGCTGGCGTGCGCCTTTTTAACGTTGCTCGACCGCACTGCTGCGAAACTTGACGATCTCGAGCGTGTGTTCCTCATCGGCACGGCGGCCGCTCGCACAGCCTGGCTGCCCGAGCCGATGTTTTCCGATCAACTCGGGTCGCGCGTTGCGCAGGCGAAAGCGCTGGCACCGCCGATGTGCGATATGGCGTCCACGCAGATCGTGCAGGCGTTGAGAAATGTACTGGAGGCTCCGAACGTCAGGAAAAATCCGGTCCTCGACGAGAGGCTGGAGACGATCGTCTCCAACATCGGGACGCTGCCGCTGACCATGCGTGTGCCGCTGCTGGTAACGGCTACCCGCGTGCTCGAGGGCATGAGGGCATGTCCCGAGCGCGACCGGATGGGAGACAGGATCGTGAAGGATGTTGCCCAACTGCCGACTGCCGCGCGCATGCAGCTCAGGGAATCTCTGGCAGCAGCGAATTGCCGACATCTTTTCGGGTATTTGTAGGCTGAGCGGCCAGTCAAATCGGGCGAGCATGGATGCCTCGGTTTCGCCCGGCGTGGCGACACTACTCAAATTGCGGATCGCGGCAAATATTTTCCGATCCGGTCATGCCGCCGGCGGCGGATTCCATAACCTTGCGAGACTGTAATAAGCCAAAGGTTTCCCGTGAAAATCAACGGTGCAGCACAGCCCTCGGCCGGATCCCCGGCGTTCCCGGATCCCGAAACCGGGACAGCGTCGTCCCCCGCATCCGGCTCCAGTCGGCCCGAGCGTGGCTCCCACCCGGTGCAAAGGGCAATTAAACGGGCAGGGTCGTCCCGCAGCCCATCGCCGGATGCTTCGCTCGCACGGGCAGCTGCGCCGGTTGCGCGGCCAGCTGCGGTGGCGCCGCAGGTCCGTCTGGATGCACTCCAGCCGGAGCTGTTGCAGAAAATCCGCATCGCTCTTGCACCGAACGTCGCGCCGCGCCTGGCAAAGACGAGCAAGGCAATGCACGCAGCATTCCAGCCGCGCGCAAACGCTGACAAGCTGTGGCATCGCGCAGCCAATCCGGAAATGGATGCAGCTGCGCCCCTGACTGCGCCAGAGCTGATTACCCACTACGTGGGACTGCTGCGGGAGGCGGCGCAGCTGCCGGAGGAACTTCAGCCACCTGTATTGACAGAGGTCCTTTGGCAAGCGAGTTTGCAGATGGATCAAAACAGCGTTGGCATCGAAGATGTCGCCCTGGCTTATCTACGGTGCGCCGGTTCGGTCATCGATCGCCAGCTCAGGTGCGCGCTGCTATGCAATTTCGGGCGCATGCTGGACACACCGCGATTTAGCCGGCAGTGCGTCGATCCCGAAGCACCGCAGGCGCTTCGACCAACGGTGGAAAGGCTTGCGCAGGAGTTCAATGGCAGGTGCCTGGCGTTGGGCTTGCACACGGCCCTCCCCGCGGAAATTACGGAACCGTTTGAATCGTTGCCGCCCGCCGTGCAGAAAAATCTGGTCGCCCGCCGTCGCTGGAAAGAGCATCTCGAGACGGACCCTGCAGATCGCGTGCGGCTCGACGCCGCGGTCGTGTCCAGCCTGTTCATGCTGCCTCTCGCAGTGCGGGTAAAGGCCTGGCAGAAGTTAAGTCGGATGTCCCTGTTATATCCCGCCCATGTCAGGGCGCCCTTGCTGCAGGCGCTGAGCACAGCGGCGACGACGCTGGGCGCTACGGATGACTGCGTGATTGCAATACGACAGAGCGTCGCATTGATGCATGAACAGGATGCGGCAACCCAGGCAACAGTACTCGGTCGCCTCATCACTGCGGTGCAAGGGTCGGCCAATTGGAACCTGAAGAATGGCGCGACGCGCTTCTTCTTTACTGAGGTCAACAAGTTGCCTGCGCAGTTCAGGCGGGAACTTCTCGAGCCGCTGATCAATGCCATGCCGTTGATCGATGAGCGGAGCAACGAGGGGGTTCTGGACATCATCTTGAGCAAGGTTTCGGAACTCAGCGGTGCCGACCAAGCTGCCGTTCTCGCGGCCCTGACCCGAACTCTGGATGCCACTGCTCCTGGTCCGGCGCTGTCAACCATGTTCGACGGGATGTGGCGCGCCCTGCCGGATATCGATCCGGATTGCCGAGCACAATTGCGCAACGACCTCACTTATTTGATCCGCAAGTTGCCGGCGCATGTGCGTCTTAACCGCTTTTTCCGGGCAGTCGGCGATGCCGGAAAGTTGCACGGTGCCGAGCTTTCGTCGGTTCTGCCGTACCTCTTGCGAAACATCGCAAGCCTGGATCCCGGGACCGTCGCCGCCACGGGATTTTGCGATATTGCAGCGATGGTCGGACGTCTGCCCACCAATGAACAGGCCCTGCAACTTCGCACACTGTACGACTATGTGGGACGGGTTTTGAATTCGGAGACCGCTTATGCTTTCCTGACGGTGCTGGACCGCACTGCCGCGGGACTCGACGATGGCGATCGCGTCGGCCTGATCGGGAGTGCGGCCACGCGTGCTGCGTGGTTGCCATTGCCGATGTTCGCCGATCAGTTCGACGCGCTCGTTGTCCAGGCGAATGAACTTGCGCCTGCGGCGCGGGACCAGGCTTACGCGCAGATCGTGCAGGCATTGACGGACGCACTGGAGTCGCCTGCGGTCGAAACGGATCCGGTGCGATTCGTGATGTTTCCAACGATTGTCCACGGTATCCGGGAATTGCCGCTGGAGATGCGCGTCCCGTTGCTGGTGTCGGCCACGCGTGCCGTCAACGGACGGGGCGACTTTGCCGATCGCCAGTGGGTTGGAGAAATGATCGTGCAGAGCGCGCAGGAATTGCCTTCGGAATTGCGCCAGCAGCTGCAGGAATCCCTGGCCGCCGCGAACTGCAGATATCTTTTCGGTTACCTGTGATCGGTGTGGCCGTGACCAATCCCTGACCGGCACGCGCGGTCGAACTGCCTCACGTCGGGCTTCGGCAAGCGGCGTCACCTGGACGGGAATGAGCAGTCGGCAGTAGTGCTGCTTTTCCAATCCGCCAATGCCGTGCAGGCAGCATCCACCTTCCTTGCACCGCTAACTTTGGACTGATCTCATGAACATTGATCGCACCGGGCAGCCCGGGGCGGGACCATCGTCGTTACCGGACGCGGGAAATGCGGAGGAGTCATCCGCGGCGCTGGCCCGCAATCGGTCGGCGTCGGGCATGCAAGCGAAGCCGCCGCTTCAACGCGTGCGCAAATCCGGCAGGCCGTTGCCCGATGCCGCCATTCGGCAGGCAGCCGCGCCGGCCGAGGAGCGGAAGTTTGGTTTCACGGATCTGCCGATCGAGCTCATGTTCAAGATTCGTAGCAAGCTCGGGCAAGGCGATGCCGCGCGATTGGTCGAAACGAGCAAGTCGATGAATGAAGTGTTCACACCGCGCGTGAAGGCTGACTACCTGCAGTATCTTGCGCGGCATCCCGAGAATTCTCCACATCCGTCCAACACGCCGGCCGAGCGGGTCACCTATTTTGTCGACCTCATCCGGCAGACGCAGGAGGTGCCTGAAGAGCTACGTGCGCCAGTGCTTCAGGATGTCCTCGTTCATGCGTACGAGCATTGCCTTGCGGACGATGGCGGTTTCGAGCATGTCGCTGCAGCCTATTTGAAATCGACGGACTTCATCCTCGACCGCCGAGCCAGATTCGCATTGCTGTGTCACTTTGGCGAAATGCTGGAATCGGCGGGCTTTCGACAGCGGTTCGTGGATCGCAATGGACCGCATAGACCCCGGCCGGATGTGATGGAGTTGGCAAGGCACTTTCACAAAAGGTGCTGGCTGTTGATGAATGAACCGAGGCGCCCCGAAAAATATCCGATAGCCGGAATAGCGACGCCAACGGATCTGGATAAGGATACCTCCGCGCGGGCGCGCTGGGCGGAACATGTTGCGATGCACCCTGGTGACATCCATGCACTGCATGCGATCCGCACTTCCAGTCTTTTCATGTACCCAGCCAACGAGCGGCTGCAGCGTTGGCGCTCGATCGTCCAGCAAGGCTTGTGGATTCCCGCTCACCTGCGCGCACCCTTGCTCGAGAAGCTGTGCGCCACGACAACCGAGCTCGGCAGTGCAGATGACGGCCTGGCCGCAATGGCAGAGGTACTGGAATTTTCCCGGTCGGTAACCGCTCCCGGTGCCCAGGCGATGGCGATCGGTCGTCTTACGGATGCGGTGCTCGGACTTTACCAGCCTGTGCAGGATGAGCCTGCACCTGCACCTGAGTGGCGCGACCGTGGCCTTCTGATGCTTCTGGCCGCGGCCAGCAAGCTGCCGCCTGAAGTCAGGCTAAGCCACCAGGCGCCGCTGATCGAGGCCATCACGGATTTGGGTAGCTCGGGCCGAGTGTCTATCTTCGACATCGTATTGAACAATGTTTCAGATCTCAATAGCGTCGACCAGGGGGGCTTGATGGCGGTGCTGGGCGAGGCATTTTTCGACATTCCACCCGGTCCGCAGCGTCTGGCCGCATTTGACCGAATGTGGCAAGCCCTTGCGGAAATCGACTCGCAGTGCCGGCAGCACGCGCGCCAGGTACTGGTCGCAATGATTCCAGCACTGCCTGGCGATGCGCAGCAGTATTGCTTCATCCGGACACTCGCGGATGTCGAGAAATTGCCGGGCGCGGAGTTCTCTGCGGTGGTCCCTACACTTGTCAGGGGCGTCAGGCGTGCGACGGACGCCGCTACCAGGTTCTGCATGATTGCCGCGGCGGTTGGCCGTCAGCCGCGCGAGCTGCAGGCCGAGCAGTTGCGATCCCTCTACGATGAACTGACATACTTTCAGCCAACCGTTGGAAGATACGCCATGTTGAACCTGCTCAATCCGATGACGACCGGACTCCAGGATGGCGAGCGTGCCGACCTCATCGGTTGGGCCGTTCTCGGTGCAGCGTGGCTTCCGTCGCAGATGCTGGTCGAACAGATCGACGCGCTGGTCACGCAGGCAAATACGCTGACGCAACCGATGCGTGAAGATGCCCGGATGAACATCCTGCTCGCACTCACGAACCGACTGTCGTTCGCGGCGCAGAATCCGGCGGGCCACCACGCCTTCGGCACGATCGTTGCCAGTATCGGGTTCATGCCACTGGCGATGCGCGTTCCCTTGCTGGCGACGGCAACGCTCGCTGCCGCGCGGCACGACGACATTCGCAGTAACCGGGTTATCAACGATTCCATCACGGCGACCGCGAGCCGATTGCCGTTCCGATCGCGGATGCAGTTGCGGGAGTATCTGGCAGAGGTGGACTGCAGACATCTCCTGGGATTCCTGTAGCCGGCAGGTGACGCTTGGCGCAATCGGATCCGCAAAATGAACTTGCAACCGGCGCGCCGGGTCAGCTGCATTACACGGCAAAAAATCTTGGTCGCCATTTCACAGCATGCAGGTCGCATCTTGCATTGTGCAACGCATCAATTTAACCACCCCGAACCGGCATTGCATGAAATAATAGAAAAAGAGTGCACTGCAACATCAGACTCGGAGCGACGACCTAACAGCTTCGGACGATCCAGTGCAAAGAGTTTTATATTCAGTAGAAAGTCCGATGTCATGACGCAATCCTGGGCCCGCTTTACACATGACGGTGCAATCCGTTTCGGCTTACTCGAGGGTCAACAGATCCGGGTGCATGCCGGCGACATGTTCGCCAACCCCAAGCCGACCAACTTCAGCGTTCAGCTAGCCGATGTCACACTGCTGACGCCGACCACGCCGACCAAGGTGGTCGCGATGTGGAACAATTTTCGTGCTCTGGGCGAAAAGCTCAAGCTGGCAATACCGGAAGAGCCACTGTACTTCTTGAAAACGCCAAACTCCTATCTGAACCCGGGCGAGACCATCCGCAAGCCTGCCTGCGACGGCAAGATCGTCTTCGAAGGCGAGTTGGGCATCGTCATCGGCCGCCGTTGCAAGGAAGTCAGCCCGGCGCAAGCGCTCGATTACGTGTTCGGCTACACCTGCGCCAACGACGTCACGCATGCCGAGATCCTGAATCGCGACCCCTCGTTCGCGCAGTGGGTGCGCGCCAAGGGATTCGATACCTTCTGTCCGTTCGGCCCGGTGGTGACCACGGGTCTGGACCCAGCCACGCTGGTCGTCAAGACCACCCTGAATGGCGATGTGCGGCAAGAGTATCCGGTGGCCGACATGTTGTTTTCGGTACCCGAACTGGTCAGCCGGCTGTCGGCCGACATGACCCTGCTGCCGGGCGACGTCATCCTGTGCGGTACCTCGGTCGGGGTCGGCTCGATGAAGCCGGGCAGTGACGTAAAGGTCGAGATCGCCGGCATCGGCGTCTTGCGCAATCGATTCGAGTAATCCGGCTCGCTGCCGGTCGCACCCATTTCACAACTTTGCAGGACCAACAACATGAAAATCGCAATTATCGGAGCAGGCGCCATCGGCGGGCTGGTCGGCGTCCGGCTGGCGCTGGCTGGTGAAGACGTCACCTTCATCGTACGCGGCGCCAACCTGTCGGCAATCCGTACCAACGGCATGAAACTGATCGAGCACGATGGTACCGAACGGGTCGCGCGCAATGTCCGCGCCACCAGTGACTATGCCGAAGCCGGCCCGCAGGACGTGGTGATCCTGGCATTGAAGGCGCAGCAGGTCGAGTCGGTGGTGGCGGAGATGCCGAAGCTGTTCGGACCGCAGACCACCGTCGTCACCATGCAGAACGGCATTCCTTATTGGTACTTCCAGAAACACGGTGGTGACTTCGAAGGGCGCCGGGTCGACAGTGTCGATCCGACCGGCAGCATCGGCGCCGGGATTCCGGCCGAACGGGTCATCGGTTGCGTCGTGTATCCGGCCTCGGAATTGATCGCGCCGGGCGTCGTGCGGCATATCGAAGGCGAACGCTTTCCGCTGGGGGAACTCGACGGTACCAGCAGCGAACGGGTGCAGGCGCTGTCGGCCATTTTCGAGAACGCCGGTTTCAAGGCGCCGGTGCTGGACAATATCCGCTCCGAGATCTGGCTGAAGTTGTGGGGCAACCTGACCTTCAACCCGATCAGCGCGCTGTCGCATTCGACCCTGGTCGACATATGCCAGTTTCCACTTTCGCGCGAGCTGGCGACGGCCATGATGACCGAAGCGCAGGCGGTGGCCAACAAGCTCGGCGTCACGTTCCGGATTCCGCTCGAAAAGCGCATTGCCGGCGCCGAGAAGGTCGGCAAGCACAAGACCTCGATGCTGCAGGACGTCGAAGCGGGCCGCGGCGTGGAGATCGATGCGCTGGTCGGATCGGTGATCGAACTGGGCAAGCTGACCCAGACACCGACGCCGCACATCGACACCGTCTACGCATTGGTCAAGTTGCTGGCCAAGACGATGGCTGAAGAAAGCGGCAACCTGAAATTACAAAAAGCTGCATAGATTCGGCTGGACTCGGGGCGGCGGCCTGGTCGATGGCGCCGCCCCGGACGCAGCGAATCAGGCGCACCCCGGCCGGGCGTTCAAAGCTCGTGGCACCCGTTTCTACCGATCGACGCCAGCGTCAAATATTTCGAAACTTAACCGAGGTCAAGGATTGCCCCATCCTGGGTTCGTACAATCTGCTCGCGTGCAATCTTGCCAGAGCGCCATTCCAATGGCCGCAGTAAATGACGAGAGGCTGGAACCGCAAAGATGGTGTCGATCTCAGATACAATAATTTGCGTGCCCGTCCCCGAGTTCTTGGCTCGAATGCAAGTCGTTGCGGTATCACGATATACAGACGGATCTACAGCCACATCCACTACGAAGCTTGCTTGAAAAAAGAAGCCGTAAGGTTGCGAGACAGCGGTTTTCGCGACGACAAAAAACACCAGGAGACAAGGAAATGACACAAGACAACACGCTGGCGGCGCCGACTCACGCGCCGTCTTACCGCTGGATTCAACTGATCATGGGCATCATCTGCATGGCCATGATCGCCAACCTGCAATATGGCTGGACGCTGTTCGTCAACCCGATCGCCGACAAGTACGGTTGGTCGAAAGCGGCGATCCAAGTGGCATTCACGATTTTCATTCTGACCGAAACATGGCTGGTGCCGATCGAGGGCTGGGCGGTCGACAAGTTCGGCCCGCGTCCGGTGGTGCTGTTCGGCGGCTTGTTGTGCGGTATTGGTTGGGTCATCAATGCCTATGCCAGCACGCTGACGCTGCTCTACATCGGCGCAGCCGTCAGCGGTATCGGCGCCGGCGCGGTGTACGGCACCTGCGTCGGCTCGGCGCTGAAGTGGTTCCCGGATCGCCGGGGTCTGGCAGCGGGTCTGACCGCCGCCGGTTTCGGCGCGGGTTCGGCAGCCACCATCATTCCGATTTCGATGATGATCAAGAACAGTGGCTACGAATCGACATTTCTCTACTTCGGTATCGGCCAGGGCCTGATCGTCATGATCCTGGCGTTGTTCATGATTCGGCCACCGGCTTTCCTCGGCAAAGCGGTTGCACGCAAGACCAAGGTGCCGCAGGTGAAGGTGAATTTCACGCCGTCGCAGATGGTGCGCCAGCCAGTGTTCTGGGTCATGTACATCATGTTCGTTCTGGTTGCCGCCGGCGGATTGATGGCAACGGCGCAGATGGGCCCGATCGCCAAGGACTTCAAGATTGACGGCGTGACCTTCAATGTCATGGGCATGATCCTGCCGGCGCTGACCTTCGCCCTGGCGATCGACCGGGTGCTCAACGGATTGACGCGGCCGTTCTTTGGCTGGGTGTCGGATCAGATCGGCCGCGAAAAGACCATGTTCATCGCGTTTGCCATGGAGTCGGTCGGCATCATCGCCCTGTACTACTTCGGCCGCGATCCGATCATGTTCGTGATCCTGACCGGTGTGGTGTTCTTTGCCTGGGGCGAGATCTACAGTCTGTTCCCGGCCACCTGCGCCGATACCTTCGGCAGCAAGAACGCCGCCGGCAATGCGGGATTGCTCTACACCGCCAAGGGTACGGCATCGATCTTCGTGCCGATCTCGAGCGTGATCGCTGCCGCCAGCGGTAGCTGGGAGTCGGTCTTCTTCGTCGGTTGCGGCATGAATGCAGTTGCCGCGATCATGGCCTGGTGGGTGCTCAAGCCGATGCGCAAGAACTTCATGGACCGGGTCGATGCCAATGAGGTGTCGTCCGCTGGACCGGTCGCTGGCCACATCCCAGGAGTCGCAATCTGAGTTGGTCGTTCTGAATGGGAGCCGGTGTCGCTGCAAGGCGATGTCGGCAGCGGCGAATGAAAAAAGCCTGGCTACGTTGCGTAGTCAGGCTTTTTGCATTGGGTACGATGGAAAGATTTGGTGTCTAAGGAGACCGCGCCGCTGTGCTCGCGGCGGGGGCTCGTTCAGGATTGTGACTTGTCGATATCGGCCAGGCTTTCCCGCCCCCGCAGCGTCAATTCAAAACCACCGCCTTCGGCGCGCGGCACGATGTGCCCCTTCTTGCCGAGGAAGGTCTTGACGTCGTTGCCCAGCGGCGCCATCGGGTCGCCGGCCACCGCGCGCATGCCATCGATGCAGCTCTTTATGAAGAGCATGGTGCGCGCCTTGTCGGTCACCAGCAGACTGCCATCCCTGGCGTAGCTGACGTACTTCAGACCCGCCAGGCGTTTTACATTGCGGGCGATGCAGGCGCTCTGGCGGCCTGCCGGGGGGGCGGTTTCTATTTGACGCAGGGCGTCGAATTCATCGTTGCTGAGTTCGTCGTTCATCGGGGTCCGGGTTCAGGAGGCTTTGAATTTTCGCATGAGCGCGTCGAGCAGGGCGCTGGAAGCACCGGCGCCTGAGGGTTGCTGCCCATCGGCGGCGCCATCGGCATCGTCCTCGGCGAATTCTTCGGCGAGGTTTTTCCAGCCGCGGCTGGCGGCGAATGCATTGAACGCTTCCGGCGCCTCCAGCACGATCAGCTTGTCATCCTGCAGCCCGAGGTCGCCGTGACCGAAGTCGGGGCCGACGTAGCCGAGCTGGTGCAGGCGCGCCATGATCTGTCCGATCAGGACCGTATCCTCGTACAGGCGATCGTCCTCCATCGAGTGCACCATGTGAACGTAGACGTCGATGATGCCGTAGCCTTCATCGAAAATCCGGATCGCTTCGATGTCGCGCGCATTGCCAGAGCTGTCCTTGACCGTGAAGCGGCCGCACAGCTCGATATCAGTTTCATTGTTCATAGGTCGTAGGGTACACCAGCAAACGCCGCCGCATCCAGTTGCAGGCGCAATCGTCGATTCCGCAACGGGCGATTTTCAGAGATCGAAGCTGGAGTAGCGGTCGACGCGCATGTCCGTCGCGCTATCATGCGGACTCGACCGACTCTGCAAGGCATCGTCCATGGCCACTCTGGAATCCATCGTGAACCGTCAGCGCGAAGGCGCGGATTTCGTCATTTCGGCAGCGATGCTGGGATTGACCACGCAGGCGTTCGATGCACTGGTCCAGCCGTGGCTGAAAGCCGGCGGTCCCGGCTTTGCCATGACCAGGGTCC
>JAYUWF010000292.1:0-4079 GCA_043753685.1 Herminiimonas sp. | reverse complement strand
GATGCAGACGATTTCATCTTCGTCGGCCCACAACGACATCAACGTTTCGAGATCGGCACGGGCGATGGCGTCGTAAAACGCGGCTTCGGTGGCATCCGGGCTGGTAAACAGGCGGTTTATCTTGGGCATCTCGGTCATCCGGAAAAGTCAGCACCTTCTATGATACCGGCTTGTTCCTTTTGCCGAAGGCGGGTGCAAGCAAGTCGGCCGCCTGTCGCCTCTGTTCCAGACACAGCCCCACCAGCACGCACACCGTCACGGCATAAAACGCCGAACTGACGTGATGCGCGAACATGACTTGCGTCAGCCCGAAATCGACAAACGACAGTACCAGCAGCACGCCAGCCAATGCATACGGCCGATGCGGTCCCTCGAGCTTCAACTGGCGCGTAAAAAACCGCAACGGCGCGGCATACAGCGCAATGAGCGCCAGCGCGCCCAGCAAGCCCTGGGTTGCCAGCGCATTCAGGATTTCGTTGTGGGCATGGTGATAATCGCGCATCGCCGGATTGATCACGCCGCGATCGATCAGGTCGTTCAGGCCGCGATTGTAATTGGCGCGGCCAATGCCGGTGACCGGGTGTTCCAGGAACAGGGTCCAGGCACCTTTCCACATTTCCAGGCGGGCGCCGACCGAGGTATCCGGATTGCCGTTGTTATAGAGTTCGATTTCACGCTGGACATCCAGCACGCGCTCGCGCACGCCAGTTTGCGGCAGCAGCGATGCCGCACCCATCAAACCGACGCTGGCAACCAGGATCATCACTGTTCGGCGTCCCAACGCATGCCGGCCATACGAATACATCGGCAGGAACGACAGCAGCAGCGCCAGCCAGCCGCCGCGCGAACCCGACAGGAGCGAAGCGGTCACGCCGGCGGCAAACGAGAGATACGGCAGCGCAGCCCAGCGGCCCCGCGAGGCGCCGGTCGAACTCTGTCGAATGCCGGCCAGCGACATCAGTCCCATCGCCATGGCCAGGTCGCCGAACGTGATCGGCATGCTGTAGCCCTCGGCACGCGGCATGAGCAGGACGAAGCGCTGGAAAATCGCAAAACCGGTGGCGCCCACCGTACCGACGCACAAGCCCAGCCACAATACCTGGGCACGCGGACGCATCAGCACGATCAAACCGATGGCCAGCGAAGCCACCAGCATCTTGATCGGGTTTTCCATGAAGCGCCATTCGAAACCGCTGCTCTGCAACGAGATGGCGGCAACGACCAGGTTGAAAGTGAACGCGATGATCACCAGCCGGGCAGGGGCGAACAGGCGCTCGCGCTGCTGCCACAACGGCGCCATGAAGGCCAGCCCGGTCAGCAGCAGCACGACTTCCAGGAGCCCGACGCTGACGCGCGTGGTCAGCGCCATCGCAGGCAGCAGGAAAATCATCAAGGCGCACAGCTGGGCAGCCCGTTCTGAGGTGGCGAATCGTTCGATCGTAGTCTCCGAAAATTCAAGGCGGCGTTTCGGTACGCCAGGCAGACGCCAGCGGCGGCAGTCACGTGGTCAACGATCCCGCGCGATCGGCGGCGCGATCCCGAGCGCCCCAGATGGCGAGCCCGACAGCGCACTCGACAGCGAGTCTCGGGCACTGCCGGCCTCCCGCATCATACGATTGCAATGTACGCTGGTTCGGCGTGGTACGGTTCAATCGAACGCAACAGGCGCAATCCGCGGACCGGGTATGGTGGAATCCCTTGGCTTCAGTGCGCCTTGTGGACCGCGCCGGGTTTGAGCCGGTAGCTGGTTCCGCAGTAAGGGCACTTCGCCTGTCCGTCGGCCGTCATGTCGAGAAACACGCGCGGATGGGAGGACCAGACCGGCATGGCCGGATTCGGACAATAGGCCGGCAGGTCCTTGCCGTCGAGGAGTACCGCCGCGGTATCGTGCTTAACTTCGGTCATTGCTGGCTTTCAAAATGATGGAATCGTCTGCGGTGTCGCCGCCGGGTCAAACCAGCGTCAGCCAATGCTGATACTGCGGCGCCCGGCCATTGACGACGTCGAAGAACAGCGACTGGATCTTTTCCGTGATCGGGCCGCGCTTGCCTTCGCCGATGGTGCGGTTGTCGAGTTCGCGGATCGGCGTGACTTCGGCCGCCGTGCCGGTGAAGAAGGCTTCGTCGGCACAATACATTTCATCGCGCGTGATGCGTTTTTCGATGACTTCGATGCCCAGGTCGCGCGCCATCGTCAAGGCGGCGTCGCGCGTGATGCCGTCCAGGCAGGAGGCCAGGTCCGGCGTGTAGATCTTGCCGTTGCGGACGATGAAGACGTTTTCGCCGGAGCCTTCGGAGACATAGCCTTCGGTGTCGAGCAGCAGCGCTTCGTCGTAACCGTCGGTCAGCGCTTCCTGATTGGCCAGGATCGAATTGATGTAGTAACCGCAGGCCTTGGCGCGCACCAGCGAGATGTTGACGTGATGGCGGGTGAACGACGAGGTCTTGACGCGGATGCCGCTGGCCAGGCCATCTTCGCCGAGGTACGCACCCCACGGCCAGGCCGCGATCGCCACATGGATCGTGTTGCCCTTGGCCGAGATGCCCATCTTTTCCGAGCCGATCCAGACCAGCGGACGCAGGTAGCAGGATTCGAGCTGGTTTTCCCGCACCACCTGGCGCTGCGCATCCATGATCGTCTGCTGGTCGAAGGGGATCACCATCTGGAAGATCTTGGCCGAATTGAACAGGCGCTGGGTGTGCTCCTTCAAACGGAAGATCGCGGTACCCTGCGGTGTCTTGTAGGCGCGCACGCCTTCGAAGACGCCCATGCCATAGTGCAGGGTATGCGTCAGGACATGGACGGTGGCGTCGCGCCACTCGACCAGGGCGCCATCTTTCCAAATTTTTCCGTCACGATCGGACATCGACATCGGTGCTCTCCCAGGATTTTGCGAACACCGGAGTTTAACGGATTCGCGCGAGGAAAAATGATTCCTCGGTAGAATAGTGCTGCTTTCGAAGCCAGTTGAACCCCCGCCGAACCCTCTTTTCCGATGCCAAAACCCGTTTCGCCCGATCCGATTGCCGCCATTGCAGGCCCGCCGATCGCCGCCGCCGCGCTGTCCGCGGAAGCGGCCCGGGCGGCCGAGCGCAGTGCCTTCCGCGATGGCGTACGCATGACTGCCGGCACCATGCCCGGCATCTTCGCCTGGGGTCTGGTGTCCGGCATGGCCATGATCAAGGCCGGGCTGACGATCTGGCAGGCGCTCGGCATGAGCTTGCTGGTATTCGCCGGATCGGCGCAACTGGCGGCGCTGCCGCTGATCGCCGCCCATGCGCCGGTGCTGGTGATTTTCGCCACCGCGCTGGTGGTGAACCTGCGCTTCGTGATTTTCTCGGCGGCGCTCGGTCCGCACTTTGCCCATCTCGGCTGGCTGAAACGGCTCGGCTACGGCTATTTCAGCTCGGACATGCTGATGGCATTTTTCCCGCAGCGCTATCCGTATTCCAGCCTGGGCCAGCCGATCGGCAAGGCTGGCTTTTTCCAGGGAATTTCGGCGCCGAACTGGTTCGCATGGCAGGGCGGAGCGATTGCCGGCATGCTGCTGGCAGGGCAGATTCCCGAGAGCTGGCAGGTCGGGTTTGCCGGTACCCTGGCGCTACTCGGCGTCATGATTCCATTGACGATCAACCTGGCGGCCCTGGCCGGCGTACTGGTTTCGGGCGCCGTGGCGGTGGCGGCGATCGGTCTGCCGTTCCGGCTGGGCCTGTTGCTGGCCGTGGTGCTGGGCATGATGGCGGCGATGCTGGCCGACCGGCTGTACGGCGACGAAGAATTGCCGCAAGGGCCACCGGTGGACCCGACATGAGCGAAGCCAACGTCTGGATCGTCATCGGACTACTGATGCTGGCCACCATCATCACCCGCGGTTCTCTGTTCCTGCTTGGGCACGCGGTCAAGCTTCCGCCCAAGCTGATGCATGCCCTGCGCTATGCACCGGCTGCCGCACTGGCGGCCATCGTCGCCCCGGACCTGCTGCTGCAGGGCGGTGCACTGAACCTTTCCTGGACCAATCCGAAGCTCATGGCCGGCATCGTCGCGGCGGTGTTCTTTCTCGGCACCCGGCATTTGCTGGG
>JAYUWF010000291.1:0-12236 GCA_043753685.1 Herminiimonas sp. | reverse complement strand
AACCCACGGTGGTCGGCGCGGCGGGTAATTCGGCGCAGCCTGCAATATGCGACAGCAACAGAACCGTCAGAGGCGGCGCGATCGAACGTAAATGCATGAGGAACTCCAGTGGGGATAACAAAAAAAACAGGATGGCCACGCCGGCAATGCGTGCGGACGGGGAGCGACGTCGCTGCAGTGCCGGATCAGCGCGCATCGATACGCCCCGATCTGACTCGACGCATCCCTGACACCGGTCTGGGACGACGAGTCGGCGATGGCGGGGCTGGGCGGGCGGTGCGCCATGGAGCATACCGGTCTTCAGACTAAAGCCGCCTGCGCGTCTGGTCTGTACGATAGATCACAAACCAGCCGCCTGTCGAAGTGGTTGCAGCGATCAGCAGCCCTTGGACGTCTTCGGTTACGATAGTCAGATCACGCCGCGCGATTCATCTGACTGGAAATGCCATGCCTAGCCCGCTCGATCCGATCGCCAAGAACGTATTTGGCGAACCCCTGGTACCGTGTTCCTTCGAGCCGCTGACCGGCTATTTTCGCGATGGTTGTTGCAAGACCGATGCCGACGACGTTGGCACCCATGTGGTCTGCGCGGTGATGACCAGCCGCTTTCTCGCCTTCAGTGCGAGCCGCGGCAACGACCTGTCGACGCCACGCCCGGAGTGGCGCTTTCCTGGTCTGCGCCACGGCGATCAGTGGTGTCTGTGCGCGAACCGCTGGCGCGAAGCCTTCGAAGCCGGCGTCGCCCCCACGGTTGTGCTGGAAAGCACGAACCAGAAAGTGCTGGAGCTCGTGCCGCTGGAGGTGCTGACCGGATTCGATTCGCGCGCCTGAAGGATCGACCGGACAGCGGCGCGCTCTGCCCGGTTTTTTAAACAATAAGGCATCACTATGCTCGCAATTATCGGCGGCACCGGCCTGTATCAGCTGGCCGGTCTGGACGTAACCGACACACTGCGGCCCGACACGCCGTTCGGACTGCCCTCCTCGCCGATCCTGCGCGGGACGGTCGGCGGCCGTGCGCTGCTGTTTTTGGCGCGGCATGGCGAACAGCATCAGTACCTGCCGCATGAAATCAATTACCGAGCAAATATCTTCGCCTTGAAGTCGCTCGGCGCCACCCATGTTCTGGGCGTATCGGCAGTCGGCAGCTTGCGTGAGTCGATCGCACCCGGCCAGATCGCCGTGCCGAATCAATATTTCGACTGGACACGTGGCCGCCGCGCGTCGAGCTTTTTTGGCGCCGGTGTCGCTGCCCACGTCTCGACCGCCCATCCGGTCAGCGCCCACCTGGTGGACTGGATCGCCCTGCATGCCGCGCCACTGGGCGTGGCGTTGCACCTGGGCGTGACCTATGCGTGCGTGGAAGGCCCCCGCCTGGGAACGCAGGCCGAAAGCCATTTCCTGCGTCAGGCACATTGCGATCTGGTCGGCATGACCAACGTACCGGAAGCGTTCCTGGCACGTGAGGCACAGCTGGCCTACGCCACGATTGCCATCGCCACCGATTACGATTGCTGGCTGGAGGACCCGGACCAGCATGTCACGGTCGACGCGATCCTGGCGCGTTACCGGGCCAGCCTGGAAGTCGTGATGGGCCTCCTGGCCACGCTCGCTGCCCAAGCGCTGCCGCCGGTCGAGAGCGGCATCCGGCAGGCACTGGCGCTGGCGATGATGACGCCGGACGCCGCCCTGAGCTCCGATCAGCGGGCCTGGCTCGATGTCCTGCGCGCTTGAGTCACTGAAGGCAGTGAAGGCTCGACGCTTCGTGGCGGCGCGTCCGCGTCCGCAGCCATCTGCGTCGGCGCGCTGAGAGCCGGCATGCGCCTGCTGTTCATCGAGGACGACGCCATGATTCGCGACAGCGTATCGAGTGGCCTGCGGCACGACGGTTTTACGGTCGACACCGTGGCCGACGGCAGCGCCGGCATGCTGGCCCTAAAAAACCATGCCTACGATTTGCTGCTGCTGGACCTGGGCTTGCCGCGCATCGACGGCATTTCATTGCTGACCATGCTGCGCCAGCAAGGCAACCTGATTCCCGTGCTGATCCTTACCGCGCGCGATGCCGTCGCCGACCGGGTCAAGGGATTGAATGCCGGCGCCGACGATTACCTGGTCAAGCCGTTCGACTTGCAGGAGCTTGCGGCGCGGATTCACGCCTTGCTGCGACGCCAGGCCGGCCGTGCCGATGCGGTGCTGCGCCATGGCACGCTCGAAGTCAATCAGACCACCCATGCCGTGCAACTTGCGGGTGCGCCGGTGGCCCTCTCGGCCCGCGAATTCGCCCTGCTCTGGGTCCTGCTCGAGCGTCCGGGAGCGGTATTGTCGGTGCCGCAGCTGGAAGAAAAGCTCTACGGCTGGAAGGATGATGTTGGCAGCAATACGGTGGAGGTCTACATCCATGCCCTGCGCAAGAAACTCGGCGCCGCCATGATCCGCAATGTGCGCGGTGTCGGTTACATGATGGCGCCACCCACATGACGACGTTACCGCACTCGATACGCAGCACGCTGCTGGTCTGGCTCGCGGCCGGCTTGACGCTGGTGATTTCGCTCGTCGCGCTGGTGCTGTATCTGCAGGCGAAGGAAGAAGCCAATCAGCTCTTCGATTATCAGATGGCGCAGGTCGCCAGCGCCTTGCCGAGCCGTTTTCTGTCAGCCTCGCCGCCGGGTGTGGGCAACCCGTTCGGCGATGCACCGAATGTCGTCATTCAGATCTGGGATCCGACCGGCGTGCGGGTCTATTTTTCGCACGACTATGCCGATCTGCCGCAGCGGGCCGTCCTCGGTTTCTCGACGCTCGAGGCGCGCGGTGAACGCTGGCGGGTCTACAGTGCCCAGCATGGGCCGACGGTGGTGCAGATTGCACAACCGCTGCGGGTGCGCAGCGATGTCGCCGCCCGGTCGGCGCTGAAGACGGTGGCGCCGCTGCTGCTGCTGGTGCCCTTCCTGGGCGGGCTGATCTGGATTGCAGTCAGTCGCGGCCTGGCGCCGATCCACGGTGTGGCCGCGCAACTGGCAGCACGCGACGCCAGCCAGCTGGCGCCGGTGGCGGATGACGATTTGCCCGATGAAATCCGCCCCTTGACGCATGCCGTCAACGACTTGCTGGCGCGCCTGGAGCAGGCCGCCGGCGCCCAGCGCATTTTCATCGACGACGCCGCGCATGAATTGCGTACGCCCCTGACCGCCCTGACACTGCAGGTGGAACTGGCCGAGCGCGCCGCCGACACGCCGGCCCGGGAAGCCGCCTTTGCCGCTTTGCGCGCCGGACTCGAGCGCGCCACGCGCCTGGTGCAGCAATTGCTCACGCTGGCGCGCCAGGAACCCGGTGCGCCGCAGCCGCCGCCGCAGCGGCTGGATCTGGCGGCAATCGCCCGCACGGCGGTCGCCGACGCGGCCCTGCAGGCCGCCGATCGGCAGGTCGACCTGGGCCTTACCGATGCGAAGCCGACCGCGGTGCTGGGCGACGCGGATGCGCTGCGCATCCTGCTCGGCAACCTGATCGAGAATGCCTTGCGGGCCACGCCTGCAGGCGGTCGCATCGACGTCGCCGTCACAGCCGATGGCAACCAGGCGCAGCTGACGGTGTCCGACACCGGACCGGGAATCGCAACCGATGAGTTGGAACGGGTATTCGATCGCTTCTACCGGGCCGCTGGCGCACCGGCCGGCGGCAGCGGCCTGGGCCTGGCCATCGTGCGCCGCATCGCCGAACTGCATCATGCAACGGTCACGCTGACCAACCTGCCGCTCGGCCTGTGCGCCACGCTGCGCCTGCCGCTGGCGCCGTGATCGGTAAGCCGACGTGCAAACGCCGCGTGCGACGGTAAAAAACCTTTTTCAAGCCTTAAGTTCAGCTTAAGTTTTGATCATTACCATGCACTCCATGAAAGCGGTCTCAACCCACATGGAGAGCATGATGAATCCGAAAAATCTCACCCGTAGTGCCATCGCCGGCGGAGTCCTGGCTGCGCTGGTTGGCGGTTATGCCGGTTTCGGGATCGGCCATTTCGGACCGGCCCAGGCAGCGGCGCCGGTGGCGGCCGCGCTTTCTGGCAGCGCGAATCCAGTAGCTTCGGCAGCATCGGCCAGTGTGTCCGCCGGGCCGGCGCCAGCAGTCGTCGTGGCCGGGCCGGTCACGAATTTTTCCGCCATCGTCGAGCGCTACGGACCGGCCGTGGTCAACATCAGTGTCACGGGCAAGGGGCGCCAGATTGCCTTGGCGGACCAACCCGACGACGAGGATGCCCAGTCCGATCCGCGCGACCCCTTCTCGCAATTCTTCCGCGGCTTCCCGCGACCTCGTGCACCGCGCGGCGCGGACGGCGCCGTCACGCATGCCCTGGGCTCGGGCTTCATCATCAGCACCGACGGCACGATCCTGACGAATGCGCATGTGGTCGATGGCGCCCAGGAAGTCATCGTCAAGTTGACCGACCGGCGCGAATTCAAGGCCAAGGTGATCGGCGCCGACAAGCAGAGCGATGTCGCGGTGTTGAAGATTTCGGCGACCGATCTGCCGGTGGTCAAGTTCGGCAATCCCGGCGCCAGCCGCGTCGGCGACCCGGTGCTGGCGATCGGCTCGCCCTACGGTTTCGAAAACAGCGCCACCTCCGGCATCATCAGCGCCAAGGCACGTACCCTCCCCGAAGGCACCTACGTGCCGTTCCTGCAAACCGACGTGGCGGTCAATCCGGGCAATTCGGGTGGTCCGCTGTTCAATCTGCAGGGCGAAGTCATCGGCATCAATTCGCAGATCTACAGCCGCACCGGCGGCTTTCAGGGCCTGTCGTTCGCAATTCCGATCGATGTCGCCTCGAATGTCGAGCAGCAGCTGGTCAAGTCCGGCAAGGTCACGCGCGGACGGCTCGGTATCGGCATCCAGGAATTGAATCAATCGCTGGTCGACTCCTTCGGCCTGAAGTCGGCGCACGGCGCTCTGGTCAGCCAGGTCGAGAAGGATGGGCCGGCGGCACGCGCCGGCTTGCAGGCCGGCGATGTGATCACCCGGGTCGGCGAGCAGGACGTCAACTATTCGACCGATCTGCCGGCCCAGATCGCGCTGATGAAGCCCGGCACGACCACCCGCTTGCAGGTCATTCGCAACGGCAAGCCGATCAGCATCGACGTCGCCCTGGGCGAAGTGCAGGACAAGCGCGTCGCCAGTGCGGAGCCGGTCGATCGCTCGCGCGGCAGGCTGGGCGTCGCCGTGCGTGCGCTGGCACCCGAGGAGCAGCGCGAGGCTGGCGTGCCGTCCGGGCTGCTGGTCGAACAAGCGACCGGTCCGGCCGCCCGTGCCGGGATCCAGGCCGGTGACGTGATCGTCTCGGTCAACGGTGCGCCGGTGTCGAGCGTGGCCCAACTGCAGCAAATCGTCGGCAAGACCGGCAAAAAACTTGCGCTACTGATTCAGCGCGAAGAATCGCGCATCTTCGTGCCGATCGATCTGGGCTGATCCAGCGGCAATCGCGAACCGGACCGCTCTGGGCTCAGACCGGTCCGGTTTTTTGTTGTACCTGGCGTGCGGGATCTTGATCGGTACCGGACGCCAGCGCCGCCGGCGGTGGCGCCTTGCCGATCTGGTCGATCAGGGCATCGGTGTCGCGCTGACCGGGGCTGCGCTCTCCGCTGCCGATATCGGCTTCGTGCAGGTCGTTCGGCGGCGTGGTTGCGTCGTTTGCTGGGTCCATGGAGCACTTTCGGTCCGGACCGACGTTGGCGGCGAAAGCGCCGCTTCGGTCGGTTCATTCAATCGACCGCACTGCGCAAACAGCGAATGCGCAGCGCGGCTGCGGGGTCGTTGCCGACGAATCGATCCTGTCTCTGTCGATCGATCGAACAACAGGTTTGGATGGTGTGAACGGCACCCTGGTTCCAGCGGCGCGAGGACGCCGTGCGCAGCGTCATGGAAGTTCTGCACCGTGCCCGCACCGTGCCCTCGTGCGGTATGCATCCGGTAGCCATCGGATCTTTTCGGCTACCATGGGGCCTCCCAAATCTGGAGCACGCCATGACGACCGCCGCCACCTTCCCCGCGATTTATCTGACCCGCAACGAGGACGGTTCGACCGCTGCCATATTGACCGAGCTGACCGAGTCGCAATTACCCGACAACGGCGACGTCACGGTGCGCGTCGATTACTCCACCATCAATTACAAGGATGGCCTGGCCATCACCGGAAAGGCGCCGGTGGTACGGTCCTGGCCGATGGTGCCTGGCATCGATGGCGCCGGCGAAGTGATCGCCTCGTCGCATCCGAATTGGAAGGCCGGCGACGCCTTCATCCTGAACGGTTTTGGCGTGGGCGAAACGCATATGGGATGCCTTGCACAACGGGCGCGCCTAAAAGGCGATTGGCTGATCCGCCGCCCGGAAGGCATGTCGGCGCGCACGGCCATGGCAATCGGCACGGCCGGCTATACCGCCATGCTCAGCGCCATGGCGCTGCAAACGCAGGGTGTGCAACCGGGCGACGGCGAGATCCTGGTCACCGGCGCCTCCGGCGGCGTCGGCAGCGTGGCCGTCGCAATCCTCTCGGGTTGGGGTTACCGGGTGGTCGCCTCGACCGGCAAAGTGCATGAAACCGATTACCTGCAAAGCCTGGGCGCGGTCGAGGTCATCGATCGCGCCAGCCTGTCGGCGCCCGGCAAGCCGATGCAGAAAGAACGCTGGGCCGGTGTCGTCGATTCGGTCGGCTCGCATACGCTGGTCAATGCGCTCGCACAGACCCGCTACGGTGGCGTCGTGACCGCATGCGGGCTGGCCCAGGGACTGGACTTTCCGGCCTCGGTGGCGCCTTTCATCCTGCGCGCCGTCAAGCTGATCGGCATCGACAGCGTGATGGCGTCGCATGCAACGCGCACTGCGGCCTGGGCCCGCCTGGCCACCGACCTGGATATGCAAAAACTGGCACGCATCACCCGCGAAGTCGGTCTGGCGGAAGCGCTGGCAGTGGCGCCCGATATCCTGGCCGGGAAGGTACGCGGTCGCATCGTGGTCGATTGCGGCCGCTGACCGCGCTGGCAATGCGCTGCGCTCGAGGCAAATGGCGCGGGTCTTGCTTCAGAAGCTGAGACCTTCAATGCCCTGCACCAATATTGATCACAATTATGTTTTAATGTCGGCTACGAATTTTGCTTGATCGCCGTACCAACATCTTCCGCTTGACGTGACTTGCGCGACGTTTTCACCGTCGCTTGCCAAAGGTAGTGTATGACCTGCTCGATAGTCGTGACCGTGCCATGCGGCGTCCTGTGGGCGGCTCTGGCGCCGGCGCCATGCGCCCGGCCCGGGCTGTGCGGCAGCAGGGATCTCGTCCTTGGGTGCGTGACATGACGGCATTGCTCGAGGTACGTGAGCTGACGACCCGCTTCAAGGTTGAGGGTGGAGAGTTGACGGCTGTCGACGGCGTGAGCTTTTCGGTGGAAGCCGGCAAGACGCTCGGCATCGTTGGCGAATCCGGTTGCGGCAAGAGCGTCACGTCGCTGTCGATCATGGGATTGCTGCCCAAGGGACAAGGCAGAATCGCCAGCGGCAGCATCCGCTTCGATGGCGTCGAGCTGACGCAATTGGCGCCGGCGGCGCTGCGTGCGTTGCGCGGCAACCGCATCGCGATGATTTTCCAAGAGCCGATGACATCCCTGAATCCGGCATTCACGATCGGCGACCAGTTGATCGAGGCGATCCGCTGCCATCGCACGATCGATCATGCCGCAGCCCGCGCGCATGCCATCGAGATGCTGCGCCGGGTGCGCATTCCGTCGCCGGAGGAGCGCATCGACGCCTACCCGCACAAGCTTTCCGGAGGCATGCGCCAGCGTGTCATGATCGCCATGGCGCTGGCCTGCGAGCCGCAACTGCTCATTGCCGACGAACCCACCACGGCGCTCGATGTCACCATTCAGGCGCAGGTGCTGGAACTCATGCGGACCCTGCGTGCCGATACCGGCACGGCCATCATCCTGATCACGCATGACCTGGGCGTCATTGCCGAGCTGGCCGACGAGGTCGCAGTGATGTATGCCGGCCGGGTGGTCGAACGCGCCAGCGTGGCGCGCCTGTTTGCCGAACCACAGCATCCTTACACCATCGGTCTGCTCGGCTCGATTCCGAAACTGCACGTCGCCCAGGAGCGCCTGGCCGCCATCGAAGGCCAGGTGCCGACCCCGGCGACCGTCACCGCCGGTTGCCGCTTCGCCGCACGGTGTCCGTTCGCCGAAGCGCAATGCGCGGCCGCGCCGCCGCCGTTGGTGGAAGTCAGCGCGGGCCATCTGGCGGCGTGCTGGAAGGCGCCGCTGGCGTGGGAGCAGGCCGCATGATGCGTGCAGCGTCAACCGCCACCAACGTGGCTGCCAACGTGGCTGCCAGCGCGGCTGCCAGCGAGGCGGCACCGTTGTTGCGGGTAGACAACCTGGTCAAGCATTTCCCGCTGCAGCGCGGCCTGTTTTCGCGCAGCCACGCCAAGGTGCACGCGGTCGACGGCGTCAGTTTTACGCTCGGCGTCGGCGAAACCATGGCGCTGGTGGGCGAGTCGGGCTGCGGCAAATCGACCGTCGGCCGATTGTTGCTGCGCTTGCTGGAAGCGACAGCCGGCGCGGTCTGGTTCGATGGTGTCGATCTGATGACGTTGTCACCGGCTGAGTTGCGGGCCCGCCGGCGCGACCTGCAGATGATTTTCCAGGACCCGTACTCGTCCTTGAACCCGCGCATGACGGTCGGCCAGACCTTGATGGAACCGCTGCAGCTGCATGGGCTGGCGTCGGGGCGCCAGCAGGAGCGCGCCGCCGAACTGCTGGACCTGGTGGGTCTGGCGCCGCAATATCTGCAACGCTATCCGCATGAATTTTCCGGCGGCCAGCGCCAGCGCATCGGTATCGCCCGCGCGCTGGCGGTCGAACCGCGCCTGATCGTCTGCGACGAGCCGGTGTCGGCGTTGGATGTCTCGATCCAGGCCCAGGTCATCAACCTGATGCAGGACATCCAGCGCCGGCTCGGTCTCTCCTACGTGTTCATCGCCCACGACCTGGCCGTGGTCAAGCACATTGCCTCGCACGTGGCGGTGATGTACCTGGGGCAGATCGTCGAGTACGCCGACAAGACCAGTCTGTTTGCCCGGCCGCGGCATCCCTACACGCACGCCCTGCTGTCGGCCATTCCCTTGCCCGAACCGGGTCGGGTGCAGGCCGGTGAGCGCCTGCTGCTGCAGGGCGATGTGCCGAACCCCATCACGCCACCGTCCGGATGCCGCTTTCGCACGCGATGCCTGCATGCGCAAGCCCGCTGCGCCGAGGAGGTGCCGGCGCTCACCGCCGACCCGGCCGAGCCCGGCCACCGCGTGGCCTGTCATTTCTGGCACGAGATCGCGCTGCCGGCAGCGTTGCAGGCAACGAACATGGCACCGCTTGCGAACAGGCGGCTGGACGTCCTGCAAGCCGCGTTCTTGCCGCGCGCGGTTGACCATGCCTGATCCTTTTTTCATCCTTCGACCGCAGCCGGCCACGGTTGCCACCTTTTCTGGAGAATTCGTTGATGCCCACTCGCTTCCCGATTCATCGGCTGACCCGTGCCTGCCTGCACGGCCTGGCCCTGTGCGCCCTCTTCGGCTCGACCGCCGCCGCTGCCCAGACGCTGCGCATCGGCCTGGCCGAGGATCCAGACGTGCTCGATCCGACGCTGGCGCGCAGTTTTGTCGGCCGGCTGGTATTCGCATCGCTGTGCGACAAGCTGTTCGACATCGATGAAAAGCTGGCCATCGTGCCGCAACTGGCGACTTCCTATCAATGGTCGCCCGACTACAAGGTGCTGACGTTGAAATTGCGCCCTGGCGTGACGTTCCACGACGGTGAAAAATTCGACGCCGCCGCCGTCAAGTTCAACCTCGAGCGCCATAAGACCCTGGCCGGCTCCAACCGCCGCGGCGAACTGCTGCCGGTGACGACGGTCGACGTGGTCGACGATCTGACTGCCAAGGTCAATCTGTCAGCGCCATTCGCGCCGTTGCTGACGGTGCTGGCCGATCGCGCCGGCATGATGGTCTCGCCCAAGGCGGCGCAAGCCAATCCAACCGCGTTCGGCAGCAAGCCGGTGTGTTCCGGCCCGTTCAAGTTCAGTGAGCGGATCGCACAGGACCGCATCGTGCTCGAGCGCTTTGCCAATTACTGGAACAAGGGAGCGATCCACTTTGACAAGGTGATCTACCAGCCGATCGTCGATTCAACCGTGCGCCTGGCCAATTTGCGCTCCGGCCAGCTCGACTTCATCGAACGCGTCGCTTCCTCCGACATCGCCGCCCTGAAGTCGGAAAACAAGTTTGCCGTGGCCCGCATCACTGAACTTGGCTACCAGGGCATCACCATCAATACCGGCAAGAGCGACATGGCGCAGAAGAATCCTTTAGGGCGCGATGCCCGCGTGCGCGAAGCACTGGAATTGTCGATCGACCGCGCCGGCATCGTCGCCGTGGCTGTAGACGGCGAGGGCGAGGTCGGCAATCAATGGGTCTCGCCGTCGAACGCGTTTTACGCCAAGAACAACCCGGTCCCGAAACGCAACATCGCACGCGCCAAGGCACTCTTGAAGGAAGCCGGCGTGCCCAACCCGAGCTTCACGCTGATGACACCGACCACCTCCGACGGCCAGAAAGTGGCGCAGGTGGTGCAAGCCATGGCCAAGGAAGCCGGTTTCGACATCAAGATCGCCTCGACCGAATTCGCGACTTCGCTCAACCTGGCCGACAAGGGCCAATACGAAGCGTATCTGTTGAACTGGAGCGGACGCGCCGACCCGGACGGCAACCTGTTCAGTTTTTACGGTTGCAAGCAGCCGTTGAACTACCCCGGCTACTGCACGCCGCAAGTCGATGACCTGCTGACCAAGGCACGCAGCACGCTCGATCCGACCGCGCGCCTCAAGCTGATCGAACAGATCGCAACGGAAGTCGTCAAGGAGCGGCCAATCATTTATCTGTATCACCGTCATTGGCTGTGGGCTTACAACAAGAAACTGACGGGCGTGCGCTCCATTCCCGACGGCCTGGTGCGGGTGCAGAACCTGAAGATGTAAGGCGTGGCGATGGGTGCGTACTTGTTCAAACGACTGGCGGCGGTGATCCCGACGGTTTTTTTCGTGACGATCATCATCTTTTGCCTGCAACAGCTGCTGCCGGGCGACCCGGCCGTGATTCTGGCCGGCGAAGAGCAGGATCCGACCGTGATCGCCTATCTGCATCAAAAGATGCACCTGGATGAACCGCTGCCGGTGCGCTATGGCTACTGGATCGCCGCCGTGTTTCACGGCGATCTGGGCGAATCGTTGCGCATCCAGCAACCGGTGCTGCTCCTGATCCAGCAGAAGCTGCCGGTCACGCTGGAACTGGCGGCGCTGGCCATGACGATCGCGCTGGTGATTGGCATTCCGGCCGGTATCGTCTCGGCGGTTTCCAAGGATACGGTGTGGGATTACGCCGCCAACATGGTGGCGCTGTGGGGCCTGTCGACGCCGAATTTCTGGCTCGGGATCCTGCTCATCCTGCTGTTTTCGGTCTCGCTTGGCTGGCTGCCGGCGTCCGGCTATGTCAGTCCCTTCGAGGACCTGAAAGCCAACCTGGCGGCCATGATCATGCCGGCCTTTGTGCTGGGTAACGCGATCGCGGCGGTCCTGATGCGCCATACCCGCAGCGCCATGCTGCAGGTCTTGAATGCAGACTACGTTCGCACCGCCCGCGCCAAGGGCCTGGCCGAACGCACGGTGGTGCTGAAACATGCGCTGCGCAATGCATTGACCCCGATCATCACGCTCGGCGCCCTGGAATTCGGCACGCTGTTGTCGGGCGCGATTCTGACCGAACAAGTGTTTTCGATTCCGGGGTTCGGCAAGCTGATCGTCGACGCGGTCTTCAATCGCGACTACGCGGTGGTGCAAGGAGTGGTCTTGTTCACTTCCTCGGTGTACATCCTGCTTAACTTGCTGGCCGATGTGGCCTATTTTCTTGTCAATCCACGGCTGCGGGGTTAGAGCGTGAATGCTGTCGAGTCGGAAGTCCTGATCCACGCCGGTGCGACCGCCACGCAAGTCACGGCGCGCGAAGCGACGCCGGGTCAGCGCGCCTGGCGGCGCTTGCTGCGCCGGCGCGGCGCGATGTTGGGGCTGGCGGTGGTGGTGCTGTTCGTGCTGATGGCGCTGTGCGCCTCCTGGATCGCACCGTACGATCCGGTGGCCACCAGCTGGAGCGCGGT
>JAYUWF010000290.1:0-12321 GCA_043753685.1 Herminiimonas sp. | reverse complement strand
GATTCAGCGGCCTGCCGAAGGTAGGCGAGCTCCCGTCCACTCCGCCAATACAAATGAAAATGCCCGCGCAAGCGGGCGTTTTTGTTTGTGTTGGTGGTGTGGAGGGAGCCGCCTGCGCGGCTCCCGGCGGGACTCGAAGGGAATCGCTTGCAAGCGATTCAGCGGCCTGCCGAAGGTAGGCGAGCTCCCGTCCACTCCGCCAATACAAATGAAAATGCCCGCGCAAGCGGGCGTTTTTGGTTTAGATGCTGACCGCGTCTTCGGGGAAGCCGTTGCTGGCGTCATCGACATCTTCGCCGTCCTCGTCACCGAACAACCCCAGCTGCGGATCCGGTTCTTCCTCCTCCAACCGCACACCCGCCCCCAGCAAGCGCACCGGTTGCGATCCACGGGCAAACCCGGTTTCCAGCAATTGCAGGAACGCCCGCAGCTCAATCTGGCTGCCCACGCATTCCACCGAAGTCTGACGAAAATCCGCGAATCGGATCTTGACCGTCAACTTCCGCACGAAGCGCGCCGCATCGTTGCGCTCGACGCGCAGTACCAGTTGCTCGACCAGGGTGCGCATCGGCGCATCGCAGGCCGCCAGGTCGGGCAGATCCTGGTTGTAGGTTTCCTCGACGCTGATCGACTTGCGCTCGCGGTTCGAACAGACTTCACGCCGATCGATGCCGCGCACCAGTTCATGCAGACGGGTGCCGAACTTGCCGAAGTGCTGTTGCAGATCCAGGATCGACCAGCCGCGCAGGTCGGCGCAGGTGGTCGCACCGAGGCGATTGAGCTTGGCCGCCGTGACGGCGCCGACGCCGAAGATTTTCTTGACCGGTAGTGCGGCGACGAAGGCATCGACCTGCTCCGGCAGGACCACATGCTGGCCATCCGGTTTGTTCCAGTCGCTGGCGATCTTGGCCACGAACTTGTTGGGCGCGATGCCGGCCGAGGCGGTGATGCCGACATCGGCGAAGATCCGTGCGCGGATCTCGCGCGCCATCAAGGTCGCGCTGCCCTGGCAGTGCAGCGCCTGGCTGACATCCAGATACGCTTCGTCCAGCGAGAGCGGCTCCACCAGATCGGTGTAGTGGTGATAGATGGCCAGGATCTGGCGCGACGCCACGCGATATTTTTCCATCGTTGGCGGCAGGACGATCAGGCCGGGGCAACGCTGCAATGCCTGCGACGTCGCCATTGCCGAGCGTACGCCGAATTCGCGCGCTTCATAGTTGCAGGTGGCAACCACGCCGCGCTGGTCCGGACGGCCGCCGACGGCCACCGGCTTGCCGCGCAGCCGAGGATCGTCGCGGGTTTCCACGGCGGCATAAAAACAGTCGCAATCGCAGTGAATGATTTTTCGCGGGCGTGATGTCACGGAACGGTGCGGATCGGTCGGAATGCTGCATTTTACCGAACAGCAACTGGAGTTGGCGAACGCCGATTCGATCGTCTGAATAGCCGACCGCCGAAAAAAAGCCGAACCGGAAAAAACGATTCGGCAATTTGCCATGCAGTGCAACGCATCATCGACGGACGGTCAAGCTGTAATATCAGATCGCATGGTGAGACCGATCATCCGAACCTGACGCAGGTACTCGATGATGGATGAAATCTATCCGATCATTTGCCGGAGTAAGTCGGGTCGCCTGGTTTGGCGGCCTTGGTCGGATCAGCGGCAATGGCAGCCTTGCGGTCAGCTGTCGATTGATGCTTCTCGGTTTTCAGGTCGGACTTGGCGGTTGCCTTTTCTTGCTTGTATTCTTCCTTGGCCGCTTTTTTCTTGTCCTTGTACTCTGCCTTGGCGGCGGCGTCCGCGTCGCGCTTCTGCACGTACGGATCGCTCGACTTGGCGGACGGATCAGCGGCGGTTGCCGAACCGGTGGCTGTAGTGCCGCCCGTTGCGGTGGCGCCCGACGCATCCATCGGCGTGCTGCTGCCGGTAGGAGCCGGTGCGGTGTTCAGAGGCTGCGCTGGCGTCGTGCTGGGCGAGGTCGCGGTCTGCGCAGTAGCGAAGCCGGTCGCAGCGATCAATGTAGAAGCAATCAGCAATTTGGTGAGTTGACTCATCGTTTGTTTCCTTTAAAAAAATAAATGGTTACCGAACAGTGCACGGCAAAATCGCGCAGATAATTTTTCTTGCGGTCATTACTTTTTGACAAGGAAGCTTTAAAGGAAGTTCAATGCATCCGGCTTTTTTACGCTGCATCACACAATTTCTTACAGGTGACACGACTTCGAGCGACATGATCGACGTAAAGATTCATTTGGGAATCGTGCGAGGCTTTTCTCGCTGCACCAGGATCCAGGGCCGCACCACCACGGTCCAAAGTTGCGGGTCCTGCGCCAGCCAGGCTTCGGCCTGTGCATCGGTCGCCTTTGCCACCTGCTGCGTCGTCAACCAGCGTTCGACGCTGGTCTTGTCGTCCTCGCTAAATGCCACCGCGACTTCGATCAGGTCGAGCGCATCGTCGACCACCACCACCAGGCCGGACGCAAAGTAGCGCAACAATTCATGCCAGTGCATCCGCGCGGTTTCACGGTTCAGTTTCAAGCGCAGAGGGTCGGTGGCGGGCATGTTGGTCGATTTGAAGAGGTTAAAAAAGTGCTGTTGCAATCGGTCTGTGAATGAGGTGTCGACGCCCATCGCGAGCGCGTGCTCAGTAGTGCGGCGGCGGTTCGTGTGCGTTGCGCGCGTCGCCGCTCGCATCGCTGGCCGCACCAGCCAGCGCCTTCACATGCCGCGCCAGCGCTGCGCACAAGCCTTCCAGCTCGCTGATTTTCTTTTGCTGCTGATACACCATCTGGTTGAGGGTATCGACCAGGTCTTCCTGGCGCGCCAGCTTGATTTCGATGTCGGTCAGTCGCTCGTCGCTCATGCTTTCTCTTTTGCTTTTCTAAACAGGTTTCGGTTTCTGCAGCAACGCCTTCAGATTTGCCAGGCGACTTTGCGGCGTGATGGTTTCGGCTTCGGTCGGCACGGCATCGCCGACATCGAGCTGCATTTCCTTGACGAAGCGGGAGACTTCGCACTGCACGCTTTCGCGCGCCCGCTGCCGCTTCTTGCACCAGGTGATGTGCAGGCTGCGCTGGGCACGGGTGATGCCGACATACATCAGGCGCCGCTCTTCCTCGATCCGGGCCGCGGCAATGTCGGCCGGCGCATCGGGGTCGCCACGATGCGGCAGGATGCCCTCTTCCACGCCGATCAGGAAAACGTGCGGAAACTCCAGTCCCTTGGACGCATGCAGGGTCGACATGCGCACCGCATCGGGTTCTTCGTCGCGCCCTTCCAGCATGGTCATCAAGGCCACCATCTGCGTCAATTCCAGCAAATTCTTTTCGGCGTCGGCCTGTTCCTTGCCGCCATTGCCCTTCTCTTTCAGCCAGGTGGTGAAGTCGAGCACGTTCTGCCACTTGCCCTGCGCCTGGCGGTCATCAAAATTGTCGTACAGGTAGCCTTCGTAATTGATTTCTTTCATCATGTCGTCCAGCACCTGCGCGGCATTGTCGTCGCCCAGGTTGCGGCCGACCCGGCCGGCGCGCGCTTCCAGCTGATTGATAAAATTGCAAAATTCACGTAGCGGCGTCAGCTGGCGATCTGGCAGGATCGCTTCGATGCCACCCTTGAAGACTGCTTCGAACAGCGAGCATTGCCATTTGCCGGCGTAGGCGCCGAGCGCCTCGAGCGTGCTCTGCCCGACGCCGCGCTTGGGTGTGGTCACCGCGCGGATGAAGGCCGGATCGTCGTCGCCATTGGCGATCAGGCGCAGGTAACTGACGATGTCCTTGATTTCGGCGCGGTCGAAAAAGCTCTGGCCGCCCGACATGACGTAGGGGATGCGCTCGCGTCGCAATGCCTTCTCGAAAATCCGCGCCTGGTGGTTACCCCGGTACAGGATCGCGTAATCGGAAAATTTGGCGCGCCGTTCGAAGCGGTGTGCCGACAGCATGATGGCGACCTGATCGGCTTCCTGTTCGTCGTCCTGCATCCCGAGTACCTTGACCGGATCGCCCAGGCCATGCTCCGACCAGAGCGCCTTTTCGAACAGTTTCGGATTGTTGGCGATGACGGCGTTGGCGGCCTGCAGGATGCGGGTGGTGGAGCGATAGTTCTGCTCCAGCTTGATGACTTTCAAATCCGGAAAATCCACCTGCAGGGTCTTCAGGTTCTCGATGGTGGCGCCACGCCAGGCGTAGATCGCCTGGTCGTCGTCGCCCACGGCCGTAAACATCGGCTTCTTGCCGATGCCGGTGGCCAGCAGCTTCACCAGTTCGTACTGGCAGGTATTGGTGTCCTGGTATTCGTCGACCAGCAGATAGCGCAAGCGACGCTGCCACTTGTCGCGCACTTCCTGATTGTCGCGAAACAGTTCGACCGGCAAGCGGATCAGGTCGTCGAAATCGACCGCTTGATACGCCGACAGCGTGGCGACATAATTGCGGTAGATGCGCGCGCTCTGTGCTTCTTCTTCATCGACGGCGGCTTTCAGCGCCGCGTCCGGATCGATCAAGCCATTTTTCCAGAGCGACATGGTGCCCTGGATGCGGCGGATCAGCTGCTTGTCGGTGGTCACCGCCAGATCCTGCACCAGCGAAAAACAATCGTCGCTATCCATGATCGAAAACCGGTCCTTCAGACCGACGCTACGCGCTTCCTGCCGCAAAATGGTCATGCCGAGCGAGTGGAAGGTGCTGACGGTCAGTTGATTCGCCTGTTTCGGTTGCTGCAGCAGGCTGGCGATGCGGTCGCGCATTTCCGCGGCAGCTTTGTTGGTGAAGGTCAGCGCGGCGACGTGTTTAGGCTCATAACCGCACTGCTCGATCAGGTAGGCGATCTTTTGCGTGATGACGCGGGTCTTGCCGGAGCCGGCGCCGGCCAGCACCAGGCACGGGCCGTCCAGATAGCGAACGGCGTCGCGTTGCGGTGCATTCAGGCCGGATTGCGGGGAGGTCGACATGCGGAAAGTGGGGCGAAAGGCGGGGAAGCGAAAAAGCCGAAGCGAAGGCCTGCATTGTAGCAGTGCGCACCACTGCACCCTCAGCGCAGCGCGACCTGTATCCGGCGGCGCCAGACATCGGCCGACCGATCGCATTCGTCGCGCCGGCGGCATCGCGGCCTGGCTCGGATTGGCCCGCCCGCTGCTTCCCATGCCGACCCGCTAGCGCATACACTGGCGGGGTTTCCATTCCGATCCAAATCGACGATGAAGTTCGAACATCTGGTTGTCATCAACGACCCGCTCAATCCCCTGATCGAGCCGCTTACCCGCACGCAGCTTTGGCGTGGACTGGTGTTGCGCGCACGGGCGCCCAAACTTTTTGTGCCGTGGCTGGACGATTGCGACATCGTCGACAACGCCCCCGATAGCCTGAAGCGGGCGCTGCGCTATGGCGAGGTGACGATCCGCGACCAGGTCCGGTTCGAGCCCGAGCAGCTGATCCGCTACGAGATACCGGCACAAAACGACATACCCGCTTCGACCCTGCTGATGCGGATCGAGGCGCCGGGCGCAGATGCATTGACGGTGCGCTTTAGCTACGAAGCCGGCGTCGAGGATGTCGCCGGCAGCATGGATGCGTTCTACAATGAATTCCGCCGCTCGGCCTACCAGGAAGCGGATATCGATACTGTGCGGATCATCCGTGAGCTGGCTGCGGAAGGACGCTTTGATTCGACTGCATCGTGAGCGGTACAAAAGCTCGAATAATCACCGTATGCACTCCGTTTTGCCGCAAGCAGGGTCAGATTCAAATTTCGTGGTGAAGCTTTACGAAAATTGAATCTGACCGTGGTTGCTACGTCGGCGTTTGTAATTGCAAAGACCGGGCAGGCGCGACTGAGCATGCTGCGGCACCGCACACGGAGCGTCAATTGAATCGCTCCGAGTGCGCCTTGGCTGATGCGGTCAGATCGTCTTTTTCGTGCCGATACCGCCAGGTCCGATCGTGCCTGACGAATCCGTGGTGCCGGTGGTGGAACCGGTGCCGAGGCTGCCGCCGACCGGGGTGACGGTGCTGGTCGTGCTGGTCGAGCTGGTGCGCGTCGGCGTATCGATTTGTTCCACTTCGATATCGGTGCGGCGCACCGTATCGCTGATGGTGGACTCTTTCTCGGTGACTTCCTTGCCCAGGACGACCTCTTCGACCACCCGTGCGGTTTTCGAGACGACCGCTTCTTCCGCCATTTCACGCACCTCGATCGTGCCTTCCCTGAGCGAGGCGAGATCGGCAGCAGTCGCCGGCTGGTCGACGGCGTGCCGCTCGACGGTCACGTGCTCTTCGCGCAATCCGATCGACTCCTGCACCGGTGTCTCGATCACGCGTTGATACACCCGCACGCCGCCACGCTGCACTGCGCGCTTGCCGACTTGCAGCTCTTCCTCGACCACGGGAATCGCTACTTGCTGCTTGTCGGTCGTGGTGGTGGCTGCAGCAGTACCCGCGGCACTGGCCGCCATCGGCGCGGCACCGGCTGCCGTCGAATGCAGACTGCGCTCCTGTGCCAGTTCTTCGTCCGACATCACCCCTGCCGTCTGCTCGGTGCCGGTCCAGCCCCTGGCGCGCCATTGTTGCGCGCGCTCGTCGATGTCGACCGGCTGGAATTGTTCCATCACCGAAGTGGCGACGTCCCGCTCCTGCTCGTCGGTCGCATCGACTGCCAGCACGAAACTGCCGCGCCGGACCGCCTCTTCGTAATGCGTGCCATGTGACTGCTCCTCGCTGGCATGACCACCGAAGAGTTCGCGGAAAAACCCGCGCAGGGAACCGGATTTTTCCTGGCTGCCGGTACTACCGGCGTCGCTCTGGCCCAGCGCCTGCAATGCTGCCGTGCGGCCGCTCTGGCTATCCTCCGAAGGACGCAGATGGACCTGTGAGGACGTGAAGCCGGACGATAACAATTGCTTCATCGCCGACTGTGCTTGCGCAAAGTTGTCGTATACCGCAATCACTGTATTGGTCATGATGTTGTTGCTCCTTTTGATGGAAGAGTCGTTCAGGCGGCGGCTGCACATTCCAGAGCGACGACCGCCTGGCTTGTCACTGCGGGGGACGCCCGCCATCGCTGCGGGCGCCTGGTTCTTCGAATCGCTCCAGTTCGATACGTTCCGATTTCAACATCACGGTCTGGTTCGACATCACGGGCGTCCTGACCCGGGTAATGCGGATTTCTTCGGTCAGCCTCAACTGTTTTTGCAAGACCAGAACTTCCTCAACCACTGGAATGATCAGCGTGTCGCCTTCATAGCGCGTCTGCGGTACCTGGCCGGGGTCGAGAACGCGGTCTTGCGGCAAGCGCTGTACCTGCAATTCGTCGTGCAACAACGCTTGTTCGACGGTGTGCGGGGTTTCGGTCACAGTCTTGTGAATCCGCACGCCGCGTCCGGTGTCGGTCAATCGGGTGCCGACCTGGAACCGCTCTTCGATCACGGGAATCGTGTGGGTGCGAGCGCCCAGGTCCGGCAGTTCGATGGCGGCATCCAGAGACCCTGCCGACGCCGAATCGTGTGCCTGGAGTTGCGCCGATTCCTGCGGCGACCCCGGTCCAGCAGGCGCGGCTTCGGCTGCAGTCAGGGACGCTTGCTGCGCATTGGCGCTGGCATCGAGATCGGCGGTACGCGAGATGATGGTCATGAGGCAGAAAATCCTTCAACGTACCGTTGTCAGGGCGCTCTGCTGGCCGCACCCGATGGACCTTTTGAATTGACGATTCCGCCCCGTGCAGGCGCCTCATCGCCAACCCAAAGTCGGATCTTGGCACTTTGTGGTGGATGTACAAAGACGACCGGAGGCATGATTGAGTTGTCTCAATTTTGCTTGAAGCAGAGCGAACTTTCAGGTGAGTAGAGTGCCCACGGCAGTTCGTTGCCTCGACGACCGCACAGGCTTGCGCGGAGCGAGCAGCGCGCACGAGTCAGATGTCGACCGGATCCACCTCGAGCGACCAGCGGACCCGGCTCTTCATGCCGCGCAGCGCGGCGATCCAGGCTTTCAGGAAGGCTTGCAGAGCCGGGCGCGATGCCGACTCGACCAGCAGCTGCGCCCGATCCACGTTGGCCACCCGGGTCATCGTCATCGGTATCGGATCGTTGATCAGGATACCGTCGTGCGCCATGCAGGTGCTGGCCTCTTGCAGGAAGGCCAGGGCCAGCGACAGCTCGCGCGCTTCGGCCCGCAGCAACGCCTGATAGATGAACGGCGGCAGACCGGCCTGCTGTCGCTCTTCCAGCAAGCTGCTGGCGAACGGATCGTAGTCATGCTGCATGACGGCGCCGAACAGGGGATGTTGCGGATAGCGCGTTTGAATCAATACTTCGCTGGCGCTGCCGTCGGTCGCGCGCGCGCGGCGCCCGGCACGGCCTGCCACCTGCATCAACTGCGCGAACAGGCGTTCGCTGGCGCGGTAATCCTGCGAAAACAGCGCGTTGTCGGGATTGAGCACGCCCACCAGCGTCAGGTTCTGGAAATCATGGCCCTTGGCGACCATCTGGGTGCCGATCAGGATATCCACCTCGCCCCGATGCACCTGGTCGAAGGCAGCTTGCGCACTGCCCTTGCGACGCGTCGAGTCGGCGTCGATGCGCATGATGCGGGCATCCGGAAATGCCACCTGCAGGCCTTCCTCGACGCGTTGGGTGCCGCGCCCGAGCGGCTGTATGTCGACATTGCCGCAGGTCGGACAGGCGCGTGGAATGCGCTGCTCCAGGCCGCAGTGATGACAGCGCAACTGGCGGTCCAGCTTGTGCAGGACCATGAAGGCGGTGCAGCGGCTGCAGTTGCTGATCCAGCCGCAGGCGTCGCATGCGACCACCGGTGCATAACCGCGCCGGTTCAGGAACAGCAGCGATTGTTCACCGCGTTGCAGGCGCAGCTTGAGCGCCGCGCTCAGGGCGGCAGTCAATCCCTCGACCGGTTTGTCGCGCTCGGTGTCGATCAGCAGGATCTTCGGCAGCGCAGCATCTTTAACGGCACGCTCGCGCAATTCCAGTTTTCGATAACGGCCCGATTGCGCGTGGTGCCAGGTTTCCAGCGAAGGCGTCGCCGATCCCAGCACGATCGGAATATCCAGCTGGCGCGCGCGCCAGACCGCCAGGTCACGCGCCGAGTAACGCAAGCCTTCCTGCTGCTTGTAGGAGGGATCGTGCTCTTCGTCGATGATGATCAGCTTCAGATGCGGCAGCGACGCCAGAATGGCCAGCCGGGTACCCAGCACGATGCGCGCGTGGCCCAGGTGGGCGGCGACCCAGTGCGTCAGCCGTTCGCCTTCGGCCAGGCCGCTGTGAAGTGTCGCCACCGCCACCGTCGGAAAGCGCGCGCGAACATTGGCTTCGAGTTGCGGCGTCAGGTTAATTTCCGGCACCAGGATCAGGATCTGGGCCGGATTGGCGAGCGCATCGGTCTCGGCCAGGATGGTGGCCGCTGCCTGCAGATAGACTTCGGTCTTGCCGCTGCCGGTCACGCCGTAGAGCAGCGTCGGCACGAAGCCGCGTGCAGCCGCGATTGTGGTGGCCGCATGCTGTTGGGCTGCATTCAGGACCGGCGCGCTGACCGGCGTCGCATCGTGCAAGGGCTGGGGCAGCGCGGCTTTTTTCAGGGCGCGTGCCAGGGAGGTCGGTGTTGCGGCGCGCAGGTTCTTCGGCAGGCCTGGCAGCATCACCTCACCCAGCGGCCGCTGGTAGTAATCGGCGGCAAATCCGCACAGCGCCAGCCATGCCGGCGACAATGGCGCCAGCTGGGTACGCACCGCCAGTGCCGTCTTGAGCTTGTCGGCCGGTACATCGGTCCGGTCGTCCAACGCCACGATCACGCCGACCACGTCGCGCCGGCCGAAAGGCACCAGCGCCAGCTGCCCGACCTGCGGCGCCGCTGCACCAGGGTCGATTGTCCACTGATAATCAAAACACAAGTCGAGCGGCGCATCCAGTGCAATTCTAAGGATGCATTGTTTCACGGAGTTAATGTGATACCTCAATAATCGCTGTAACACGTGGTTTCATAAGCGCTTTTCAAACTATCCACAAAACCTGTGGATAACTTTGTGGATAACCTCCACTTGACAGCAGTTTGGTCCAGTAACGGCGCGGGTTTCTATACATTGCATAAAAGAAAAGCAAAAAAATATCGCTTTAAAATCAATGAGTTGAAATTCGCCAGAATAGTGCCTGAAAAAATATGTCCAGATTTTCTTGCTGCCATGCACAACCGACAATTTGTGAATAAGTACTTGCGGAATGCGCGAAAATGGGTCTCGAATTGGACCGAATTCGGATTCTCAAACAGATCGTCTTTAAGCGAAAGTCAATCCCCTGATCGGGCAACGTTGCCGAAATAAACTAACTGAAAGCTCATGTAAAACCTGAGCTATCGCGCTAAGCCCACGATTCGTATGGACTTTTTGAAATATCCACAAAAGCTGTGGATAACTTTGTGGTTAACCACCCCCTTGACATCCCGCAGGCCAGATCTGGCGCGGGTTTCAATAAAATGCTCATACGAAAAGCAAAAATTAATTCGTTAAAAATCAATCACTTGTAAACCCGCGTTTGGCCAAGCGAAAATTATTTTGAAGATGATTTAAATTTCCCTGCCGCTGCTGCCGTGTGAATAAGTCTGCAACCGCTGACGTTATCTAACATTCACGTTGATGCATACAATGCAATGAAGTAGTGCATTTCAGAAGCTGCGAAGCGTTCAACGCACTTGATCGCTGCCGTGAGGTGTGGTCATCCGATCGTACCCGCAGGTAACCGTTGGTACCACCGCAACAATTGCAAGCCGATAGACGATCGCCGCTGCCGTTTCCCTGCCCCGGCCGTGTCGGCCGTCTGTGGACAAGTCTGTGGATAACCCAGTGGACAGCCTGTGGATATTGTCGCAGCTGCAGCTGCGCAGAGCGGTGATTCAAGTGTGCGAATGCTGGGACCGGCTCATCGAATGCACTGCCTCGACCATGACCTCGACTGCTTCCGGCGGCGTGAACTGCGAAATCCCGTGCCCCAGGTTGAACACGTGTCCGCTGCCGGCCGCCGGCGCGCCGAATGCCTGCAAGGTCTTTTCGACTTCGGCACGGATCTGCGTCGAGTTGGCGAAGAGGACGACCGGGTCGAGATTGCCCTGCAGGGCCACGCGCTGCCCGACCAGGGCGCGCGCTTGCGTCAGATTCACGGTCCAGTCCAGGCCGACTGCGTCGGCGCCGATGGCCGCGATCTGCTCCAGCCACAATCCGCCGCCCTTGGTGAAGACGATGCACGGCACACGCGCGCCGTCTTTTTCACGCTGCAGTTGCGCCACGATCTGTTGCATGTACGTCAGCGAGAATTCCTGGTAAGCGCCGTCCGCCAGGGCACCACCCCACGAATCGAAAATCATCACGGCCTGGGCGCCCGCATCGATCTGGGCATTCAGGTACGCGGCCACGGCATCGGCATTGGTGCGCAAAATATGGTGCATCAGGTCGGGACGGTTGTAGAGCATGGTCTTGACGGTGCGGTAGTCGCTCGAACCACCGCCTTCGACCATGTAGCAGGCCAGCGTCCAGGGACTGCCGGAAAAGCCGATCAGGGGCACGCGGCCGCCGAGTTCGGTGCGGATTTGCGTGACGGCATCAAACACATATTGCAGGCTGCCGGGCTCCGGCGCGCGCAAGGCCCGCACTGCCGTTTCATCGCGCAAGGGGCGCTCGAATTTCGGACCTTCGCCATCGGCGAAGTACAGCCCGAGTCCCATCGCATCCGGTACCGTCAGAATGTCCGAAAACAGGATTGCGGCATCGAGCGGAAAGCGCGCCAGCGGTTGCAGCGTGACTTCGGTGGCGTAATCGGGATTTTTCGCCAGACCCAGGAAAGAGCCGGCCCGTTTGCGGGTGGCGTTGTATTCCGGAAGGTAGCGGCCCGCTTGCCGCATCAGCCACACCGGCGTGTAATCGGTCGGCTGGCGCAACAAGGCGCGGATGAAAGTGTCGTTTTGAAGCGGTGCAAACGGAGCGGGCATCTGGGGCAATCGCGAAATTTTCGTAAGGCATATTATCGCCCAAAGCCGTGCCGCGAGATTGGACAAATCCTGGCCCGCCAGGCTGGTGTGGCTTGGCAGCCGGCCCGAGCAGTCAGCACGCGCACGCGCTGATATTTCTCAATGGACACGCTCTGCGGCAGCACGTAGACTTCCCGAGCCCGGGATTTCCGGATTGGCGCCTATTTCGGTAGGCAGGCACGATCGTTCGAACCTGTTCCAGATGAAATATTTTATTGAGTGCACCCAGACCTACCGATCCGCGTCCAATTCCGGTATCCAGCGCGTGGTGCGCAGCATCGTCGGTGCAGCCATGGAAATTCA
>JAYUWF010000289.1:0-12373 GCA_043753685.1 Herminiimonas sp. | reverse complement strand
GTCGGCTTTCTGGTCGCTGCTGGAGACACGTGCATACAAGGCAACGCCAGCCGCCAGCGCGCCGGCATGAACGATGACGGTACCGGTGGCAAGTTGTTTGCTCGGCACTGGCAAGGTTCCCGCCTTCCACATACGCCAGCCCTCTTGTAGGACACGCCTTGCAGTTCGGTCCAGACACTGAGTTTCATGTCACTACATTAGGCATAGGCGTCAATGTCTGGACAGAGAAATGTCAACAGTTGGCAGCCCCATTTAGCCGAAATGGTGGGCTTGTTCCCATCACCCCGGCACGCGCACCCAGCCTTCCATCAGCACCCGCGCACTGCGGCTCATGATGGCTTTCTTGACCTGCCATCCGCCGTCGACCTGCGAGGCTTCCGCGCCAACCCGCAACGTGCCCGATGGATGACCGAAGCGCACGGCTTCGCGTGCACCGCCGCCGGCCGCCAGGTTGACCAGCGTGCCCGGGATCGCCGCTGCGGTGCCGATGGCCACTGCTGCCGTGCCCATCATCGCGTGATGCAGTTTGCCCATCGACATGGCGCGTACCAGCAGATCGATGCCGCCTGCGCTGACATGCTTGCCGCTTGACGACACATAATCGGCTGGCGCGGCAACAAAGGCAATCTTCGGCGTGTGCTGCCGCTTGGCGGCCTCATCGACATGCTTGATCAAACCCATGCGTACGGCGCCACGCGCGCGAATGGTTTCGAACATGGCCAGCGCCTTCGGGTCGCTGTTGATCGCGTCCTGCAATTCAGTGCCCGTGTAGGCGATGTCGGCCGCATTGACGAAGATGATCGAAATCCCCCACGTGCGCCAGTCCGGCAAGAACTCGGCAGACATCCGCATGGTGGTCGATGCGCTCGACCTCTGTCACACCAAAGCCCATGTCGACGCTTTCGTCATCATCAGCGGCGACTCCGACTTTTCTCCGCTGGTGTCGAAGCTGCGTGAAAATAACGAGTAAGTGATCGGCATCGGTGTCAAGAGTTCAACTTCCGATCGCCCATCGACGCCCATCATCGCATCGTGCATCGGGGGCGCCTACCAGCAGGTCGATGTCGCCCGATGGACCCGGTCAGAGTTCATCGGACCCACCTGCCCCCCGCCTGCGGCCCTTGCCACTGACGGCCGCGGCCCACAACGCAATTGCCTCTTCCTTGTAGGTCGACTGAAATGCGGGATGCTTCAGACGCAGGAAATCAGCCAGGGAATCTATTTTTTCATCGGTCGACAAATCATTCGAATGAAAGATCGATTGCGGTGTGCCGCAACGATAATTCGCCGTCGCCACCGGGACGATGACACCGGTCGCTTCGAACAGCTCCTGCGCGATGTTGAGCTCGCCGAATACAGCCAACGCTTCGGATCGAGCAATATGGCCCAAGTGCGCTTCTTCGAAATCGGCGAAAGTGTGATGCGCGGAAGGCGTTGCATTGATTTCCCGCCTGGTCGAATGACAGAGCTCATGACTGAGGTCGCCAAACAAGTAGAGCACGCTCGCAAACACTGCCTGCGGATTGGCAATGACATCCTTCGGCTTCAGTTTCAATTGACGCGACAGATGGATTGCTTTCGACTCCGGTAGCCAGGAACTGTAATCGTTCCAGGCAATCCGGATTTTCTTGCGCTTTGCCTCCTGCAACGCCTGCTGCAAGGTCGGCGATTTATCGATCAACGCATCAAGCATTCGGGCTTGTTCCTTCACACCGAATTTCAAGGAAAAATCCTGCGTCATTGGCGCGTCTGCCTGCGCCTGCAAATCTGCCCCTTGCCTCCAGCGTACGATCGAGGAAAGCATTTGCGCGGTAAAGGGCAGGCATTCCCTGGACTCGTTGACGGTCGGCAGCGCTGACTGCGGCCGCGAATCCACAGGAATCGGGTTGAAGTTGGCGACGAATCGATCGAGTTTGCGTTGCACCTCGGAGCGGTCGTGGTTGCGCAGCGTATCCGGTGTCGGCGCCGGTCGTGTATCACCAGCAGCCGGCGAGAAACGGCCGGTCCTGGATGTGCGCACCGGCGCTGCATTGAGCCCGGCAGATGCCACGCCTGTTGCCGCCAGCCCCAGCACGAGATAGCCCATGAGCGATGGTCCGCGGTTGATGGGTCGGCGAGATGTCTGACTGCTTGCTGGTTGGGATGGGACCGGGTCCCGCGTCGCTTCCTGGTCGGGCACTGGTGCACCCAATGGTTTTTGAATTCGCATGCTGCCTCTTCGGTTCCATGCGCGCACCAATCAAGGAAATTGGCGTCATTCGCATCTGCCGAATGTTATTTTTTTTGTAACACTGCAATGACTCAAATCCGCAATGTCGTTCGCATTGGCGCTCGACCTGGTCAACGACCGCGTTTCGCAGCAAGTGAATCGATTCGTTTGCTGCTCAACGCTGCGTTGAAGTATTGCATTTCGCTAAAGGCCTGGCACCTTAGAACGCGTCGCCGGGCACACGGATCGTTCCCTCCATCAACACCCGCGCACTGCGGCTCATGATGGCTTTCTTGACCTGCCATTCTCCGTCGACCTGCGAGGCTTCCGCGCCAACCCGCAACGTGCCCGACGGATGACCGAAGCGCACGGCTTCGCGTGCACCGCCACCTGCCGCCAGGTTCACCAGCGTGCCCGAAATCGCCGCTGCGGTGCCGATGGCCACTGCTGCCGTGCCCATCATCGCGTGATGCAGTCTGCCCATCGACATGGCGCGTACCAGCAGATCGATGCCGCCTGCGCTGACATGCTTGCCGCTTGACGACACATAATCGGCCGGCGCGGCAACGAAGGCAATCTTCGGCGTGTGCTGCCGCTTGGCGGCCTCATCGACATGCTTGATCAGACCCATGCGTACGGCGCCATGCGCGCGAATGGTTTCGAACATGGCCAGCGCCTTCGGGTCGCTGTTGATCGCGTCCTGCAATTCAGTGCCCGTGTAGCCGATATCGGCCGCATTGACGAAGATGGTCGGAATGCCGGCATTGATCATGGTCGCCTTGAACGTGCCGACACCCGGCACCTCCAGATCGTCGACCAGGTTCCCGGTCGGGAACATGGCGCCGCCACCGCCCTCTTCCTCGGCGGCCGGATCCATGAATTCGAGCTGCACTTCGGCTGCCGGAAAGGTCACGCCGTCGAGTTCGAAGTCGCCAGTTTCTTGCACCACGCCGTCGGTGATCGGTACATGCGCGATGATCGTTTTGCCGATGTTGGCTTGCCAGATGCGGACAATGGCAACGCCGCTGCGTGCACCGTCAGGCAGCACTTTCTCCAGGGCGACCAGGCCGGTGCTGATCGCAAACGGCCCGACTGCTGCCGACAGGTTGCCACAATTACCGCTCCAGTCGACGAAGGCCGAGTCGATCGAGACCTGGCCGAACAGGTAGTCGACATCGTGATCCGGCCGGCTGCTGGCCGACAGGATCACGGTCTTGCTGGTGCTCGATGTCGCGCCACCCATGCCGTCGATCTGCTTGCCATACGGGTCGGGACTGCCGATCACCCGCAGCAGCAGCGCATCACGCGCCGCTCCCGGCACCTGCGCCGCTGCCGGCAGATCCTGCAACCGGAAAAACACGCCCTTGCTGGTACCGCCGCGCAGGTAAGTCGCGGCGATCTTGATTTGCGGTACGTGCGCCATCTCAGGCTGCCTTTACGACGGTTTCCAGGAAATCCTGGGCGAAGCGCTGCAGCACGCCGCCGGCTTCATAAATCGAGACTTCTTCAGCCGTATCCAGGCGGCAGGTCACCGGTACTTCCACCCGCTCGCCATTGAGGCGGTTGATCACCAGGGTCAGCGTCGCGCGCGGCATACGCTCGCCGAGCACGTCGAAGGTTTCGGTTCCGTCGATGCCGAGCGTGGTACGCGTGACGCCCCGCTCGAACTCAAGCGGCAGCACGCCCATGCCGACCAGGTTGGTGCGGTGGATGCGCTCGAAACCTTCGGCGGCAATCGCTTCCACGCCCGCCAGACGAACGCCCTTGGCCGCCCAGTCACGCGACGAACCCTGCCCATAATCGGCGCCGGCAATGATGATCAGCGGCTGCTTGCGTTCCATGTAGGTCTCGATGGCTTCCCACATGCGGGTGACCTTGCCATCCGGCTCGATGCGCGCCAGCGAACCCGCTTTTACCTTGCCGTCGGCATCGCGCACCATTTCATTTTTCAGCGTCGGATTGGCGAAGGTGGCACGCTGCGCGGTCAGGTGGTCGCCGCGATGCGTTGCATAGGAATTGAAGTCCACTTCCGGCAATCCCATTTTCGCCAGGTATTCACCGGCGGCGCTGTCGAGCATGATGGCGTTCGATGGCGACAAGTGATCGGTGGTGATGTTGTCGCCCAGGACCGCCAGCGGCCGCATGCCCTTCAACGGCCGGGCGCCGGCCAGCGCGCCTTCCCAATACGGCGGACGTCGAATATAAGTACTCATCGGGCGCCAGTCGTAGAGCGGGCTGACCTTCTCGCCCTTGTCGGCCTGCACCGCGAACATGGGCGTATAGACCTTGCGGAATTGCTCCGGCTTGACGCTGGCCGCGACGATCGCGTCGATCTCTTCGTCAGACGGCCAGATATCGGCCAGTTTCACCAGCTTGCCTTCGGCATCGACACCGAGCACATCCTTTTCGATATCAAAACGGATGGTGCCGGCGATGGCATATGCCACCACCAGCGGCGGTGATGCCAGGAAGGCCTGCTTGGCGTAGGGATGGATACGACCATCAAAATTGCGATTCCCCGACAGGACTGCCGTGGCATACAGATCGCGGTCGACCACTTCCTTCTGTATCACCGGATCGAGCGCGCCGCTCATGCCGTTGCAGGTGGTGCAGGCAAAGCCGACCACGCCAAAACCGAGGGTTTCCAGCTCGCCCAGGAGCTTGGCTTCCTCGAGGTACAACGCGACGGTTTTCGAGCCGGGCGCCAGCGAACTCTTGACCCACGGCTTGCGGGTCAGGCCGCGACGGTTTGCATTGCGTGCCAGCAGACCCGCCGCGATCATGTTGCGCGGATTGTTGGTGTTGGTGCAACTGGTGATCGCCGCGATGATCACCGCGCCGTCCGGCATCAAACCCGGCGTGTTCTCGACGATGCCGCTGATGCCGCGTGCCGCCAGTTCCGAGGTCGGTACCCGGCTGTGCGGATTGGAGGGGCCGGCGATGGTGCGCACCACCGACGACAGGTCGAAGCGCAGCACCCGCTCGTAATGGGCATCCTTCAGGCTGTCGGCCCACAGCCCCGTATGGCGCGCATAAGTTTCCACCAGGCGCACCAGTTCGTCGTCGCGGCCGGTCAGCTTCAGATACTTGATCGTCTGACTGTCGATGTAGAACATCGCGGCGGTCGATCCGTACTCCGGCGCCATGTTGGAAATCGTCGCCCGGTCGCCCAGGGTCAGATGCGCAGAACCTTCGCCATAAAACTCGAGATACGACGACACGACTTTCGCGTTGCGCAGGAATTCCGTCAGCGCCAGCACGATGTCGGTGGCGGTGATGCCCGGTTGCGGCTTGCCGCTGAGTTCGACACCGATGATGTCCGGCAAGCGCATCCAGGATGCGCGCCCGAGCATGACGCTCTCCGCTTCCAGGCCACCGACGCCGATGGCGATGACGCCCAGTGCATCGACCATCGGCGTGTGCGAGTCGGTACCGACCAGCGTATCGGGGAAGGCAACGCCATCCTTGACCTGAACCACCGGCGACATCCGCTCCAGATTGATCTGGTGGAGGATGCCGTTCCCCGGCGGGATCACGTCGACATTCTTGAACGCTTTTTTTGTCCACTCGATGAAGTGGAAGCGGTCTTCATTGCGACGGTCTTCGACGGCACGGTTTTTTTCGAACGAATCCGGATCGAAACCGGCAAATTCAACTGCCAGCGAATGGTCCACCACCAGTTGCGTCGGCACCACCGGATTGACCAGCGCCGGGTCCCCGCCTTCGGCCGCGATCGCGTCGCGCAGGCCCGCCAGATCCACCAGCGCGGTCTGACCGAGGATGTCGTGACACACGACCCGCGCCGGGAACCACGGGAAATCCAGATCTTGCCGACGCTCGATGAGCTGGCGCAGCGACGCCGTCAGGGTCAAGGGATCGCAGCGGCGCACCAGGTTCTCTGCCAGGACGCGCGAGGTGTACGGCAGCTTGTCATAGGCGCCAGGCTCGATCGCATCGACTGCGGAACGAGTGTCGAAATAATCCAGGTTGGTACCCGGAAGGGGCTTGCGGTGTGCGGTATTCATCATGGCCTTCTTGAATGGGTTGCCCGGGCTGCGCTGCCCGGGCCGAATTACTTGTCGAATTACTTGCGATCGGCGATCGGCACGAAGGTCAGGTCTTCGGGACCGACGTAATTCGCGCTCGGGCGGATGATCTTGTTGTCGATGCGTTGCTCGACCACGTGCGCGGCCCAGCCGGAAGTGCGCGAGATGACGAACAGCGGCGTGAACATCGACGTCGGCACGCCCATCATATGGTACGAGACCGCCGAGAACCAATCGAGGTTCGGGAACATCTTCTTGACTTCCCACATCACGGTTTCGAGCCGCTCTGCAATGTCGAACATCTTGGTCGACCCTGCCTGTTGCGACAGGCTGCGCGCCAGTTCCTTGATGACCTTGTTGCGCGGATCCGAGATGGTATAGACCGGATGGCCGAAGCCGATCACGACTTCCTTGTTTTCCACGCGGCGGCGGATGTCGGCTTCGGCATCGTCCGGATTGTCGTAGCGCTCCTGGATTTCCAGCGCAGCTTCGTTGGCGCCGCCGTGCTTCGGTCCGCGCAAGGCACCGATCGCGCCGGTAATGGCTGAATGAATATCCGAGCCGGTGCCGGCAATCACACGCGCCGTAAAGGTCGAGGCATTGAATTCATGCTCGGCGTACAGGATCAGCGAAGTGTGCATCGCCTTTTCCCATTCGCGCGATGGTTTCACGCCATGCAGCAGGTGCAGGAAATGGCCGCCGATCGAGTCATCGTCGGTCTCGACCTCGATGCGCTTGCCGTTGTGGCTGAAGTGATACCAGTACAGCAGCATCGAGCCGAACGAGGCCATCAGGCGGTCAGCGATTTCGCGCGCGCCGGGAATGTTGTGGTCATCCTTTTCCGGCAAGGCGCAACCGAGCGCCGAGCAACCGGTGCGCATCACGTCCATCGGATGAGCTGCCGCCGGCAGCGCTTCGAGTGCCGACTTGACCACTTGCGGCAAGCCGCGCAGCGATTTCAGATGGGTCTTGTAGGCCTTCAGTTCAGCGGCTGTCGGCAGCTTGCCGTGCACCAGCAGATGCGCGATTTCCTCGAACTCGCAGCTGTCGGCCACATCCAGGATGTCGTAGCCGCGGTAGTGCAGGTCGTTACCGGTCTTGCCTACCGAGCACAGCGCGGTATTACCGGCTGCAACGCCGGACAGTGCCACCGATTTTTTTGGTTTGAATGCCACGGCTTCGGTTGCTGCGCTTGATTTTTCGGTCATGTTGTCTCCACTGTGTTTGTCTGATTTAATGCAGGAAAAATGGTCGGTTGCTTCGTGCGCAGTGACTTCGCGCTTACTTCGATTTGCCGTGCGCGAACAGCGCGTCGAGCTTCTGCTCGTACTCGTGGTACCCCAGGTAGTCGTATAGCTCCATGCGGCTCTGCATGGTCGGCACCACGCTCTTTTGCGTGCCTTCGGCGCGTAGGGTCTTGTAGAAATTGAGCGCGGCTGCATTCATCGCACGGTAGGCGCCGCAGCAGTACAGGGCAATGTCGACATGCACGTCGCGCAGCTCGTCGAGCGTAAACATCGGCGTGGCGCCGAACTCGGTCAAATTGGCCAGGATCGGTACCTTCACGGCATCGCGCACCAGCTGATACATCGGCAATTCCGTGATCGCTTCCGGAAAAATCATGTCGGCGCCCGCCTCGACATAGGCGCAGGCACGGTCGATCGCGGCATTCAAGCCCTCGGCGGCCAGCGCATCGGTGCGCGCCATGATCACGAACTGGTGATCGGTGCGGGCGTCCACGGCAGCCTTGATCCGGTCGACCATTTCTTCGGTGCTGACGATTTCTTTGCCGGGGCGGTGACCGCAACGCTTGCTGGAGACCTGGTCTTCCATGTGCACCGCGGCGACGTCGGCGCGAATCATGTGGCGGATGGTGCGGGCGATGTTGAAGGCGCCGCCCCAGCCGGTATCGATGTCGACCAGCAGCGGCAGGCTGCACACTTCGGTGATGCGCTGGGCGTCCGTGATGACGTCGTCCATGGTACTGATGCCCAGGTCCGGCATGCCCAGTGAATTCGCCGCCACCCCACCACCGGACAGATACACCGCCTTGTAACCGGTCTGCTCGGCCATGCGAGCGGTGTAGGCGGTGATGGCGCCGACCACTTGCAGCGGGGACTCGGCATCGACGGCGGCACGGAACAGGGCGCCGCGGGAAGGTTGACTCATGATGGACCTCGCTGAAGTGATGTTGCAGGGTTTGATTCGTATCAATGTATTGCAATGTGCGTGCCTGGATCACTCTGCTCGGACGGATTGGTCCGAGCAAAAATTAAAATCAATTGAATCAACGCTTTGTGATTTGACAACAAGCCTCATTCCGTCTGAACACGTAGCAAATGCACACTGTCGTGTTTCAATAAACGTTACACTGTCTACATTGAAACATTTTTGAAACGGACTGAAACATGCAGCGGTTCCGCTCTCCCCTGCCCGATCCGGCTGACAAGCCGGTGTTCTGGACCGTCTCGATCTCGCGCCTTTTCGATCTGTTTCGCGACATCACGCTGGAATTCGACGACCGCGCCGTCATCGAGCCGATCAACCTTGGCTTCGAGGAAGCGGTCCGGCATATCCGCGAGCGCATGCAGACCGAGCGTTGCGATGCCGTGATTGCCGCCGGCTCCAACGCCGCGTACCTGAAGGGCCGCCTGCCGGTGCCGGTGGTCATCGCCAAAGCCAGCGGCTTCGACGTCATGCAGGCGCTGGCCAAGGCGCGCCGTGGAACCGACCGCATCGGCGTGATCACCTACCAGGAGCCCTTGCCGGAGCTGGCGGAATTCCAGGCCGCCTTCGGCCTGACGATCGCCCAGCAAACCTACGCGACCGCCGAAGATGCGCGCGAGCGCATCGGCGAAATGAAAGCCGCCGGCATCCGCGCCATCGTCGGCGCGGGACTGATCACGGATCTGGCCGAAGATGCGGGCCTGGCCGGCGTGTTCGTGTATTCGGCCGCCTCGATCCGGGTCGCCTTCGAGGATGCCCTGGAACTGGCGCGCCTGAGCCGTCTCGAAGGTGGCCGCGGGCGCGCACCCGCCCGACTTGACACCCGCCGCACCCAGCACCGGCTGCAGGACCTGCGCGGCGAATCGGCGGCCATGCATGCCGTACGCGAGGCCATCACGCTGTACGCCCGTTCCCCGGCCACTGTGCTGATCCAGGGCGCCACCGGCACCGGCAAGGAGCTGGCTGCCCAGGCGCTGCATGAACAGGGCCCGCGCGCACGCCAGCCGTTCATCGCCATCAATTGCGGCGCCGTCGCCGAATCGCTGCTGGAGTCGGAATTGTTCGGATATGAAGAAGGCGCCTTTACCGGCGCGCGCCGCGGCGGCCATCCGGGATTGTTCGAAGCGGCACAGCACGGCACCCTGTTTCTTGACGAAATAGGCGAAATGCCGTTGCTGTTGCAAACCCGGCTGTTGCGCGTGCTGGAAGAACGCGAAGTGGTTAGGGTCGGCGGTACGCGGCCGATTCCAATCGACGTGCGCATCGTCAGCGCCACCCACTGCGACCTCGACGCCCGGATGCAACAGGGCAGTTTTCGCAGCGACCTGTATTACCGCCTGGCGGTCTTGCGCCTGCCATTGCCGGCGCTGCACGAGCGGCCCGAGGATTGCGTGTCGCTGGCGCTCTGGTGCCTGACCAATTCCCTGGCCGACCTCGGCGTGCGCGCGCCCGTCAACCTGCAGGCCGAGGTACGCTCATGCGAACCGCTTTTGCGCGCTTATGCCTGGCCTGGCAATGTACGCCAGTTGCGCAACCTGATGGAGCGCGTCGCGCTGTATCTCGCGGCACAGCCGTTGCAGGCGCTCACGCCCGGGTTCCTGTCGCTGCTGGCGCCCGAACTGGCGGGTAAAGCCGGGGCGATCGCCCTGCCAATGCCGGGCGCAGGGCTGGCCACCAACGTCGGCAAGGCTGCCGACCAGATGAATGAAGACAAGCCGGCCGGTGGGGCCGAGGACGTCGACCTGCTGCAGGTCATCGAACGATTCGCCGGCGACCGCGAAGCTGCGGCACGACATCTGGGCATCAGCCGCACGACGTTGTGGCGGCGGCTGCGTCAACATCAAACGGCACGACCGGAGCGATGACGTTATAAAAAGTCGGTGTGAGAAGTCGATGTGCGGTGACGGGCAGGATGATGTTTTGAAAAGCGCGCGTGCCAGTCGGCCAACTCAGCCCAGACTTTCGAAGGTGTTGCGACCGGCTGCCTTGGCCACGTACAGCGCTTCGTCTGCACGGCGCAGCAATATCTCCGGATCGGTTTCATCCGCGCGCCGTACCGCGATGCCGATACTGGTGGTCACGGTTCGCACGTCGTCGCCGATGCGGAATTCTTCACGCATCGCCTGGATGATCTTGGCGGCCACCAGCGACGTTTCGTCGTCAACCTGCAAGCCTTCCAGGATGATCGTAAATTCGTCGCCGGCCAGGCGCGAGACGGTGTCGGTCTTGCGCACGCAGCGCTGCAGGCGCACCGCAAATTCGCGCAGCACTTCGTCGCCGCCGTGGTGGCCGATGGTGTCGTTGATATCCTTGAAGTGATCGATGTCGAGGAACATCACCGCCATCGACCGCTTGTTGCGCGTGCTGCGGGCGATCGCCTCGCTCAGCTTTTCTTCGAACTGATTCCGATTGGGCAGACCGGTCAGCGAATCGAAGCGAGCCAGAATCCGCAGCTGGTTTTCCACCAGTTTAAGGGCGGTGATGTCGCTGATCATGGTCGCCACGCCGTTGGTGCCACCGGCATCGTCGAACTGCGGCGCGTACGAGGCGCGATAGAAATGGGGTTGGCCGTTGCGCGAGGCCTCGAATTCGAATTCGACCGTCTTTCCCTTGAGCGCCTGTTCGAAATACGGCTGGTAGCGCAAATAAGTTTCGCTACCGTACACCTCGAGCATGGTGCGCCCGGTAATCTGGTCGAGTGGCTTGTTGAGCCATTCGGCGTAGACCTGGTTGTTGAAGCGGAAGCGTTCTTCGTGATCGATGAAACCGACCAGCGCCGGCAGGTTGTCGGTCAGGGTGCGCAACAGCTTTTCGCCGGCAGCCTGTTTCAGTTCCGCTTCCTTGCGCTCCGTAATATCGAGCACCATCGAATAGAAACCGATGACGCTGCCATCGAGCCCGATATCGGGAATGTAATCGTAGAGGAAGTGGCGGTCGATGCCGCCGCTCTGTACATGCCGCTCGAAGGTCGTCCGTTCGCCCTGCAGCACTGCCGTCATCTGTGGCGCGACCGCTTGAAAGCCGCGCTCACCAACGATATCGGCGACTTTCCGACCGAGGATTTTTTCCGGTTTCAAACCAAGGATGGTGTCGTAATACCCGTTACAGAAACGATAGCGGCCCTCGCGATCGATGTAGGCGATAAGCGCCGGCAGGTTATCGGTAATCATGCGCAGCCGCATTTCGCTTTTGGCAAAGGTGTGTTGCGCCTGCTTGAGTTCGGTGATGTCCTCGACCAACGAAAAAAAACCGTTGACGACGCCGTCGTCGGAGTAATCAGGTATGTAGTTCACCCGCTCCCAGCGCAACTGTCCGGTATGCGTGACGAGCCGTTCGAAATTTGCCGGCGTGCCGTGCAAGGCCCCCTCGATGTACAACGCGCTCTGGGCATAGACGTCCGGCCCGAGCACGTCGCACGCCTGCATGCCGGCCAGTTCGGATCGCGCCAGGCCGAATGCACGCTGGTACTTTCGATTGCCGAACTCGAAACTCTGGTCCGATCTGACGTAGGCGATCAGCGCCGGGATATTGTCGGTCACCAGGCGCAGGCGCTGCTCGCTGGCGCGCCGCGCGGCTTCGGCTTCGACCCGGGCGCTGATGTCGTCGACGCTGCCGACGTAGCCCGTGATCTGCTGATCGACCACGATCGGCACGGCCTTGAACGAGCCCCAGACGATTCTGCCATCCGCATGCTGGAAGCGCCGCACGTGCTGGTACGGTTCGTGCCGTTGGATCGCGGCGATCCAGTCCTCGATCGCCTGGTCCTGGTCTTCCGGGTGCAACGTGCGGAACCAGGCATCGCCGGCGATCCGCTCGACCGGAAAGCCGGACATCACTTCGAACGTTTTGTTCACGTAGGTGCAATTGCCGGCCAAATCCGTCATGAACAGGC
>JAYUWF010000288.1:0-4160 GCA_043753685.1 Herminiimonas sp. | reverse complement strand
ACCAATCGCCGGCAGCTGATGGACGAGCTGTCGACGCGTCTAGGGGTTTGCACAAATTTCGCCGTATTAAAAGCCGACAAGGTATTGCACATCGAGTGGGTCGAGTCGACGGCGGTGCTGCGGGTCGATCTGAAACCCGGCACGATCGTACCGGTTCACTGCAGTGCGAGCGGCAAGTTGTTGCTGGCCTACGGTCCCGACGCCCTGCGCGAAAGCGTGCTGCGCACGGCGCCATTCGAAGCACTGACGAAATCGACGATCACCTCGGCCAAGGCGTTCGAGCGTGAGCTGGCGCTGATCCGCCGTCGCGGCTATTCCGAAGACAATGAAGAGTTCTTGCCGGGAGTGTGCTGCATCTCGGTACCCGTTCACAATCGGGAAGGCGTGGTGGTGGCGGGCCTGGCCATGATGGCGCCGCAAGCCAGTTTTCCGCTGGTGAAAGCGCGACAGCATTTGGCCGAGTTCAAAAAGTGCGCCGATGCGATTTCCGCCGAGTTTGGCTGGGATCCGCAGTCAGACCCCACCCGTACCGTCTGAGCGAAACGACCCGGCCGGCATGTAAAAACCAATCCCCGTCAAGCCGGAACCGCCGGCGCCATTCAAGAAAAATGCCCGGTATTTCGGTCTGAATGGCCGGGCGTATGCATCAGCAGAATTCTCTGCGACGAACCAAGATTTATCCAATCGTTTTGTTTTTTTGCTAATCAGCAAGGAGCCCGTTCAGATGGAACTTACGCACAACGAAGTGAAAAATATTATCGAGATCATCGATGGCGCCGAGCATCTGGACGAGGTCGAGCTGGTGTTCGCTGGTTTTCGATTGCATGTACGCCGAGGCGGTACCGCAGACAGTAGCGGCGTACGCACGATGCAAGCCGCACCGGCCGGCCCGGCGCCTGCGGCCAGGTCGATTGCAGCGGCTGGCGCCAGCGCCGGCCCGGCAAAGATTGCCGATGTAGCGGTCGCCGACGATGAAGTGGCGATCAGGGCGCCGATGCTCGGCACCTTCTATCGTGCGCCATCGCCCACGGCGCAGGCATTCGTGGAAGTCGGCCAGCAAGTCAAGGCCGACGACAACGTCTGCGTAATCGAAGTCATGAAGCTCTTCAACACCATCCGTGCCGGCGTCGACGGTACCGTGGTGCGCATCGATGCCGACAATGGCAGCCTGGTGCAATACAACCAGGTCATGATCGTCATCGCTCCGGCGAAGAAGGTCTAGCGCCATGTCCAAATCCTTGTCCAGACCCCTGTTCAAGCGGATCTTCGTCGCCAATCGCGGTGAAATCGCGGTGCGGGTCATCCGCGCCTGCGACGCCCTCGGTATCGAAAGCGTGGTCGCCGTGTCCGATGCGGACACGGACAGCCTGGCAGCGCGGCTGGCGACGTCGGCTGTCTGCATCGGCCCGGCCTCGGCCACGCAAAGCTATCTGAAGGCCGAGACCCTGATCGTGGCGGCACTGGGAACCGGTTGCGAAGCCGTTCACCCTGGCTATGGATTTCTGTCGGAGCGGGCCACGTTTTCCCGCTTGTGCGCTGAGTCCGGCCTGGTGTTCATCGGTCCTTCGCCGGAGGCGATTGAGTCGATGGGCGACAAGCTGACTGCCGTGCGCCTGGCCGACGCTGCCGGCGTTGCGCGCGTACCCGGGTCGGACCGGATCGACAATCTCGCAGATGCGCAACGCGAAGCGCGCCGGATCGGTTTCCCGGTCCTGTTCAAGGCCAGCGCCGGTGGCGGTGGCCGCGGCATGCGGCTGGTGCGCACCGAGCCGGAGCTGGCCGTGGCGATGACGGAAGCTGCTAACGAAGCGCAGGCCGCTTTCGGCGACGCCACTTTGTATCTTGAAAAATTCATCGATCGTGCCCGCCATATCGAAATCCAGATCCTGGCCGATGGCCATGGCAACGTGGTGCATCTGGGCGAGCGCGATTGCTCGACGCAACGGCGTCATCAAAAGTTGATCGAAGAAGCGCCGTCGCCATTCATCACCGGCGAAGTGCGGCGGCAGCTCGCCGAATCGGCAGTGCGCCTGGCGCGCCGCGTCAATTACCGCAGTGCCGGTACGGTCGAATTCGTGTACGACGAATCGACCCAGAAAGCCTATTTCCTGGAAATGAATACCCGCATCCAGGTCGAGCATCCTGTCACCGAAATGGTCACCGGGCGTGATCTGGTGGTGGAGCAGATTCGCATCGCCGCCGGCGAGCCGATTTCTTTCACGCAGGAAGAGGTGGTCGTCGAAGGCCATTCGATCGAATGCCGCATCAATGCAGAAGACGTCAGCCGCAATTTTGCGCCCGGTCCCGGCTGCCTGGACGTCTGGAATCCGCCGCAGGGCAACGGTGTGCGCATCGATTCGCATTGCTATCCCGGCTACCAGGTGCCGCCGTTCTACGATTCCCTGCTGGCCAAGGTCATCGTGCACGGCAAGGACCGCTCCGATGCCATTGCCCGTATGCGTCAGAGCCTCGAACAATTCGAGGTGGCGGGCGTGCCGACGACGATCCAGTTCCATCGGGACGTACTGGGACATGACGATTTCCGCACCGGCAGGGTCAATACACGCTGGGTCGAAGAAAGCTTTTTTGCCGCTTTACCTGTCTAGAGATTTGGAGCGCAGCGCAATGAATGAAACACTGACAAATCCGGTTCCAGCCGTGTCCGACGCCGTGCCGGCGGACGGCATCAAGTCGAAGGTCAATATCGCAGTCGTCGATACGACCTTGCGTGATGCACACCAGTGTCTCTGGGCCACCCGCATGACCACGGCGCACATGCTGCCGGTGGCCGACTGGATGGACAACATCGGTTTCGAGCGCATCGACCTGGCCGGCACGATCCAGTTCGACGTATGCGTTCGGTATCTGAAAGAAAATCCCTGGGAACGCCTGCGCTTGATGAGCGAACGAATCACCAAGACACCGATGAGTTCGTTCACGCGCTCGAAAAGCATCATGAGTTTCGATGTCCTGCCCGACGATATCGTCGAGCTCTGGGTCGAGCGCCTGGTGGCCAACGGCATCCGCGAAGTGGGCACCTTCGACGGCCTCAACGACGTCGACAACATGCTGGTGACGATCGACGCCGCACGCAAGCTTGGCGTGCGCACCATCGGCGCGCTGGCGTACGGCCTGTCCCCGGTCCACACCGATGAAGTGTTCGTCAAGGCGGCGACGGCGCTGGTCCAGCGCGGCAAGGTCGACGCCATCTGGCTGAAAGACGCGGGCGGCCTGCTGACCGTCGACCGCATCCGTTCCCTGGTGCCGGCCCTGAAAAAAGCGATCGGCACCGTGTCGCTGGAACTGCACAGCCATTGCATGACCGGCGTGGCTCCCCAGGTGTATCTGGAAGGTATCGCCGCCGGCGCCGATTGCGTGCATACCTCGATCGCGCCACTGGCCAACGGTGCGGCGCAGCCTGCCACCCAATCGACGGTCAGGAATCTGCGGGCGCTCGGCTTTCGGGTCGATCTCGATGACGCCCTGGTGGCCCGGGTGGGCGAGCACTTCCGCCGGGTCGCCGAACAGGAAGGCAAGCCACTCGGCATCGTCCAGGAATACGACGCCTTCCACTACGAGCATCAACTCCCAGGCGGCATGCTCAGCAACTTCAGGTCGCAGCTGGCCGAGCTCGGCATGATGCACAAGTTCCAAGAAGTGCTGGTCGAATGCGCTCGGGTGCGCAAGGAGCTCGGCTATCCGATCCTGATCACACCGTTCGCGCAGTTCGTCGGCACCCAGGCGGTGTTCAATGTACTGCACGGCGAGCGCTACCGGATCGTGCCGGATGAAGTGAAAAAATATGCGCTCGGCTATTTCGGCAAGCTGCTGGCGCCGGTCGAGCCGGATGTGCTCGACCGGATCATCTCGAACGGCTCGCCCCAGATTGCGCTCACGCCCCGGCCGCTGCAGCCTGCCGTCGCCCGCTTACGCAAGCAGTATCCGAACATGAATGACGACGAGCGCATCCTGCGCTTCATGTACGCCGGCAGCCAGGTCGATGACATGCTCGCCGCCGGTGCGATGAAGACGGACTATGTTTTTGAAAAGCCGCTCGTGCGTCTGATGCGCGAACTGGCCGCCCGCAAGGTGACGCGGGTGTATTTCGGCGCGACCGGCACGTAAAGGACGCTCGGGAAGGCTCGCCGCGCCGGATTGGC